>NZ_LXTU01000061.1:0-170772 GCF_001683935.1 Rothia sp. ND6WE1A
GTGATTCTCGCGCGCCTCACTTCCCCAGCGCCTGCAACTTACCCCACCGCCGACGTCCGCGTGCCCGCAGGGTTCCCCTCCCCCGCCCAGGACTATTCAGCAACCACCTTGGATTTAAACGAGGTTCTCATTCATGATCGAGCAGCAACTTTCATTCTGCGCGTTTACGGAGATTCCATGGTGGATGCAGGAATCTCAGATGGGGACGAAATTATCGTAGATCGCTCCCTTGAACCTTATGAGGGCGCCATCGTCGTCGCAGCATTAGACGGGGAATTCACCGTCAAAAGGTTCCGCCGCAGCCCCGACGGTCGAGGCTGGCTACTTCCCGAAAATCCCACCTACCCCGCTATCCCCATCTCTGAACACGCAGATTTTATGATTTTTGGAGTAGTAACGAGGTGCCTTCACCATGTGGGCTAAAGCCCTCTCTGCTAAGGATTTTCAAAACCACCCTCCGCCCGCCATCCTTCACGCCCAGAACCAGGGTTCGACATCCTGCCAGCCCAGCAGTCCTCCATCCTTGGCTCTCCCCGAGCACAAGCCTCAGCTACTCTACTTTCACGTCGACATCAACTCTTGCTATGCCTCCTGCGAGCGCATTCTCGACCCTTCGTTGAACGGCAAGCCTGTAGTAGTGCTCTCTAATAACGACGGTTGCATGGTGGCGCTCTCAGCAGAGGCAAAAGCGATGGGTTACCGCCTGGGGGAACCCTGGTTCAAGGTAAAAGAAGGAGCTGAAGCGCGAGGGGTTATTGCCCGGTCGTCGAATTATGAGTTATACGGCGACATTAGTAACCGGGTAATGGAGGTTTTGCGCGAGTATGCCCAGGGGTTTGAGCAATATAGCATTGACGAGGCGTTTCTGACGGTTCGTCTATCTACTCGCCAAGCCGCGCATATTGCCCGGTGCATCAAGGACGATATTGCAAGACGCATCGGCGTGCCGGTGTGTGTAGGGGTTGCCGCTACTAAAACTTTGGCCAAACTCAGCAATAAGACCGCTAAGAATGTTCCCCACCTGGGCGGGGTATGTGTGTGGAATCTACTGCCCTCTGGACGCCGTGCCCATCTTTTCCACCATTTACCGGTGGATCAGCTATGGGGAGTTGCCTCAAGGACTCGCAAGAAATTAGCCAGCATGGGAATTATTTCTATCGGAGATTTAGCGACCGCCGATCTTTCTACTATTCGTAAACGGTTCTCTATAGTGCTCATGCGCACGGTATTAGAGTTGCGGGGGACGTCCTGCATCCCCTTAGAACCAGTGCGGAAATTTAAAGATCAGTTGATTTATTCAAGATCGTTCTCTTACCCCATTGTTGATCGAGAAGATATGGCTCAGGTAATGAGTGTTTATGCGCAAAGGGCTTCTAAGAGATTAGTTCGCGATGGACAGCAGGCGAAACTTTTGACTGCTTTTTGCGCTACAAGTTTTTACGGGGAGAACATGGTTTTCCCTACCTCCGCGGTCACGTTACAGGCACGAACCGCTGACCCCGCAGTGCTGACTAAAGCAGCGCTTACTCTATTAGATCGTGCCGATTTTGATGGTCCCCGTTATGCAAGGGCGGGGATTATGCTGACGGATCTCGCCCCGGAGGATTCCTCTATTGCATTTGAGATGTTTCAGTACAGTCATGAAAGAAGAAACGTTGCCTCTCTGATTTCTCAGGTGGAAGAAAAATGCGGGGAGGGATCACTCGGCTTAGGCAGAGCGGGCTTCACTCGTAAACCGGTGTGGGAGATGAAGAGAGAGCTTCTCTCGCGCCGAGGAACGACACACTGGGATGAACTAGTGAGAGCTTCCGTACGCTAGCGGGGATTTCATCAACGCATCGACCTGCCAGATACCAAGAAATTACTTTTATTCGAAAGAATTTTTACTTTACACCAAAACTTTTTCAGGGAATAATGAACACCATGACATCTCAACAGAAAAAGTACGACGAACACTCCACCGCTGGTGCCTACGTACATTCTGGCGAAGAATTCGACCGCGATACTAACTACATCGAAGATCGCATCGTTGCTCATTCTGGCATGGGTCCCGGTGAAGATGACCGTGAACATGGCATCTGGCCAGTAGAGAAGAACCGCTACCGACTCGTGGCTGCACGCGCTTGCCCCTGGGCTAACCGCACTCTCATTGTGCGCCGTCTGTTAGGTCTGGAAGACGCCATTTCTGTAGGATTGCCCGGTCCTACTCACGACGCGCGCTCCTGGACTTTTGATTTAGACGAAGACGGAAAAGACCCTGTATTGGATATCGAGCGCTTGCAAGAAGCATTCTTCAACCGCTTTGCAGATTACCCCCGCGGAATTACCGTTCCTGCCATTGTTGAGATTGACTCTAAAGCGGTCGTCACCAATAATTTCCCTCAGATTACAGAGGACTTTGCGAAAGAATGGAAGGAATTCCACCGCGAGGGCGCACCTGATTTATGGCCTGCTGAGCTCGAAGATGAGATGCGTCAGGTCATGCAGTACATCTACACCGAGATTAATAACGGAGTCTACCGCTGCGGGTTCGCCGGTTCGCAAGCTGCCTACAAGAGAGCTTATGACCGACTATGGTCTGCCCTGGACTGTGTAGAGGAACGACTTTACACCCGTCGTTATCTCATGGGAGATTACATCACTGAGGCAGATGTCCGCCTGTTCACCACACTGGTACGGTTCGACGCCGTCTACTACTCCCATTTCAAGTGCAATCGTCAGCCGCTCTTTAGTATGCCGAACCTCTGGGGCTATGCCCGCGATCTTTTCCAGACCCCGGGCTTCGGAGACACAGTAGATTTTGAGCAGATTAAGCGCCATTACTACTACGTTCACGAAGACATCAATCCCACCCAAATTGTGCCCGTTGGTCCTCGTACCGACGGATGGTTGACTGCCCACGACCGCGAAGAATTAGGGGGCTCCCCTTTCAATGAGGCTACAGGAGCAACCCCTCCCGCAGAGGTACGCGACAGCGAACGTGTAGAAGCTGGTCACAACCCTCTTTACCCCGTAGCCAACTAGGCTTTAAAGAGCCGGTTTGAGTGCCGGAGTAAAAGTCGAGAACCGCTCCGCCTGGGAAGAAGCCTGGAGAGGTTCAGAATACTGGGCGGAGGGGTTTAAGACCCATGCAAGAGCAGGGCTTTCTACCCCTGTATAAAGAAAAGCCTTGGGAGACTCCCCCAGCGGATCCACATATTTATCGTAGAATTCTGTGGATGAGTAGTCTTCTGGGAGCCCTGGTAGTTTTGCCCCTTTGGATGCCGTATTGTTCAAAATTTTTTCTGTGACATCGTAGGCTCCTGACCCAATTCCCAGAGCGCGGTTCAAAGAAATATCCTGCTGGGAAGTCCCCGGTGCAAACGAAGAACCGCTGACTTCATAGTTTTCAGTACTCGCCATATGATCCCGTATATCCAACAAAGATTGTTCCGGGATATGTGATTGAGGGATAGCTTCAGTAGCAGTGGTGTACTCGTCATACCCGTGAACAGGCATACTCGTGACTAACTTGATGTGTTCATCGTTTTGCTCAAGATGGTCTACATCCCGTTCCTTGAATTTTTCTATGCCGTCGGGAGTGATGTCATAGTTCGTCTCGATAGTCCGAACATTTTTGCCTCGGTCTGGGTAAGTGGAAGAGCCTTGCAGATGGGGTACGGGGTCGTTCCTGTCTGCCACAATCATGGTGGGAATATTGGGGGAAACTTTCATATCGCCCGTCGGTCCGCCCTGCATATAGAGGTAATTGAGCTTGTATTTCTTCACGAATTCCTTATTCGTAGATAAGGCGCTAACGGTCGCTGCTCCTTGGCTAAAACCACCCAGGTTAACAGGCACGTCCGAAGATATGCCGGCGTCCGAAAGAGCTCGATCTACCAGCTGCATCATGGCTGTGCTTTCTTCAAGGGTATCGAGGTTATCGGCATTGATAGAGGCAACGTTCGTGCTCCAGGTGCTGATCCCACCGCTGTAGGCAGGCGAATCTGGGTCCGTTCCCGGCACATAAACATTGGCAGCAATCGTGTTACCCTCACCATCTCGGACTACTTGTACCCGTAGTCCGTCGTATTCGATGATTTCTCCATCACCGCCATCGAGTGCGTCCATCGCGTCCTCGCCTTTACCGACCAACTCCAGGTTATGAGCCCACTGATAGGGAGTTACTGGAACAGCGAACATAGGCTGGGTAGCATCTTCATACTCTTTTTTCCCCTCAAGCTTCTCCACGCGCACGCTTGAGTCATTGAGGTCTCTGACAACCCCGGTCTTGACGCCGAACTCTTTGAGGTACTTCCCCACGTCACGTCGCCATGAAGCGCTCATGCCCAGCTCACCCATTCGTTCGTCCCGGCGTTTACGAGCGAAAGATTCACCGTTCATTTTCAAATCGGCATAGTATCCCATGCCGAAAAGAGCTCGCGCTACTAGAGGGGAAACTATGCTGGCGAACGGCACTTTGTCGGCTATCTTTTCGCCTAAGACGCCGCCCGTCGCCACGCTTTTGCCGGCCAGATAGAGTAGCCCGGGCACATACCCCTCAGGACCTTGGAGAATCTCAGTGGCAAGGCGCTCTGCATCAATATAGTTATTTCGCGCAGTTTCTACCTTGGCTGAAAGGGTTTTATGCCCCTGGGAGAGAAGGAAGAATTTCGCGCCGGTGGCGGTCAGAATAGCACCGGCATGTAGGCCCTCCCCTGTGGGATCAAAAGAAAGCAGGGCTGTCACTTGGGCGGCAATCAAAGAGACGTCCACCGCTAAATCTTGGTTCGTTTCCCCCGCGGTTTTGAGTTGCTCTACAACTTCAGTCAGGCTGTCAGTATCTACTTCGATACGTGCCATGCACATGTTTTGGCTCATCAGCGTGCTCCCGCGGTTAAGGTATTTTGTACAGAGGAAATCAGAGGGCTGTGAATCAGCGATTCCAAATGAGCCTGGGCAGAACTCACCAGAGGGTTGGTCAGAATATCGGGAAGATGATCTGTTGCCCCCTCTAAGCTGCGCAATCCCTGGTCTACCGCAGCCCCAGCGCTAGTAATATTCGCCGCCAACGTTTCTAACTCTTGAGCAAGCGCCTCGCCCCCTATACGAGTTTTCGCAGCGGCGTCAGCCAGCGAACGCTGAGTGTCGCACTGTTCTTCATTAGAGGTATCCAGCGAATCCCGAAACTGAGTAGCGGCGTCCGATACCCACTTGACCGCGTACATTCCATCAAGTTGAGCTGAGACCTGCTCGCTCTCTGCCTGAAATGCTTCGATATTTTGTGCCAAAGTCTGCGAATATATACGAACTTCTTGCGCTAACGTCCATACCTCAGCAGACACCGGCCCGCTCACGCCGCTTCCTATACCCGCCGACCATGCCACGCTCATGACGGATTCCACACTCAACTGATTCCCTCCTCGAACTGTTTATTTCAGGCTAGGGTAAGGGATCCTGAAGGAGGAGAGCATGAAAGAAATCTGTGGATAAACCCCCTCAAAAATGTCTTATAAAGTTATCCACACCCTGCTGGTACCTTATTTGCCGGCGTCGCCGTCTTCATCTTTGATATTCGACCAGGTTTCTACCGCCGCTTCGTGTCAAAATAGGACTATGTCTCATCGTGATAATTGCACCACCTTGCCCAACGGCCGCCATTCACTGACCGGCGCCGGTCTCGCCCTTGGTCCTCTCGACGGCCGATACAAATCAGCAACCGAACCATTGGTTGATTACCTTTCTGAAGCCGCGCTGAACCGCGACCGCGTGCACGTAGAGGTCGAATGGTTTATTTACCTCTGCGATCACAAGGTCCTGCCCGGTCTTGAACCCCTCACCGAAGATCAGAAAAAGGGTCTGCGTGAAATCGTCACCGAGTTCACCGAGGAATCCACTGCAGAACTGGCTGAAATCGAAGCGGTTACCGTGCACGATGTCAAAGCCGTTGAGTACTTCATCGGCCGCCGCTTAGAGAAGCTCGGATTAGAACGCCTCAAGCCCCTGGTTCACTTTGGGTGCACCTCCGAAGACATCAACAACCTCTCCTACGCGCTAGGCATCAAGGACGCCGTCAACAATGTGTGGCTGCCAGCAGCTCGCGATCTGGTAGCTCAGATTAACGAGATGGCAGAAAACGCTAAAGACATTCCCATGCTTTCTCGTACCCACGGTCAGCCCGCCACACCCTCCACTTTGGGCAAGGAATTAGCAGTATTTGCCTACCGTTTGGGCCGCCAGGTTAAGCACGTGGAAAATGCTGAGTTCTTGGGCAAAATCAACGGTGCTACCGGCACTTTCTCTGCACATGTCGCATCTGTTCCCGGTGCCGATTGGCTGAAAGTTTCTGAAGAATTCGTGACCGGACTGGGTCTGGACTGGAACCCACTCACCACTCAGATCGAGAACCACGACTGGCAGGCAGAGCTGTATTCTTCTATCGCGCATTTCAACCAGATTCTGCATAACCTGTGCACCGATATTTGGAATTACATTTCTATCCGTTTCTTCCGCCAAATTCCTGTGGAAGGTGCGACTGGCTCATCGACTATGCCGCATAAGGTGAACCCGATTCGGTTTGAGAACGCTGAGGCTAACCTAGAAATCTCTAATGCCCTGTTGAACACTTTGGGCTCCACCCTGATTCAGTCGCGCTGGCAGCGGGACCTCACCGACTCGTCGTCCCAGCGTAATATCGGTGTGGCTTTTGGTCACTCCATTCTGGCGATCTCGAACGTGGCGAAGGGTCTGGCTCGATTGGACGTCGCAGAGGACGTCATCGCTGAGGATCTCGACCAAAACTGGGAAGTTCTCGCCGAAGCTATTCAGATGGTCATGCGCGCCGAGGCAATCGCCGGGGTCGAGGGTATGGAAGATCCTTACGAACGTTTGAAGGAACTGACCCGAGGACAGCGCGTTGACGCTACCCGTTTGAAGGAATTCGTCGCGGGGCTAGGTCTTTCTGCCGATGCCGAAAAGCGCCTCTCAGAGCTCACCCCCAACACCTACATTGGTATTGCGCCCGAGCTCTTGAAATTCGCCCAGTAAATAGCGCATTCGCTGAAAGCGACCAGGGAAGTGCTCTTTTGACCAGTATTTGCTGGTCAAAAGAGCATCTTCCTGGTCGCTTTTAAAGCAGTTGCCTCCCTAGACTAGAGACATGACAGAACTCGACGACGAACGCCAGCGCACCCCCGACCAGCTCCGGACGGAGACGTCCTCCCCCGCCGCGCGTCCGCACGTCGGTGCATCCGGCTCGAACGATGCGCGCCCCGCTGCCGATGCTAAAGAACCACTTGCCATTCGTCGCATTCTCAAGCTACGCCGCAAAAACCCCGAAGGTACACCGGTTGAAATTTCTGATGCGCTCGATCAACTTTTTATTCGCGATTTTACGCTTGTGGGCGGCGCAGAAGCAGGTGTCAATAACTTGGTGCCCGGCGCTGTAACTGCCGCTACCCGCAACAGCAAGGTTGCTGGTCTCACCCGAGCAGCTACCCAAATCGGCGCGGTGCAGGGTATCTCCACCTACACTCAAAAAACCGCCCAGGGAGTGAGCACAGCGGCACACGTCGGTTCCTCCCAGGCTATCAAGACCTATCTTTTTGCCCAGGCGCTTCTGCACCACCTTCCCGTGGATAACGCCGACGATGCCGCCGCCCAAATTCTCGGCGGGGATATCCACCAGTTACTCACCACGTTAGAACAACCTATTGCACGCCAGCCCCACCAATCAGGAGCTTCGCCGTTGAACGTGATCACGGCAATTTCACAGATCGGTTTGCGCAATCCGCAGATGTTTTTGCTGGTCAAGAGCGGTGAACAGTTGGTGAGATCCGGCGGCTCGGTAGTGGAAAGCTCTAAGGCTCGGAAGGAGTTTGCTCAGCAGCTAATAGCGCAGGCGAAAGAGGTACTCGGGGAAACGCCTGCCGCTTTCCCCGATCGGTTCATCCAGGTCATTGAGCCTGAGGTAGATAAGGCTCCGGAGAATATCGAGGCAACTCCCGCCGAGGAGGTTGCGGCAACCTCTGCGGAAGAACTCGAACGTATTGCCACGCAAAACTCTGCCTCGGTCAAGGGCGCTCGCTTAGCTGCCAAGATGTTTGCTAAAGGCTCTGAAAAGACCGGACTGTTTGGTTTCGGAAAAAAGTAAAACCTCAAAAGAATGCCTCCGCTCTCGAAGAAGAGCGGAGGCATTTTTTGTGGGATGAGAGGCTTATTCAAGCGGTTAAGTCGCCATGCAAGCACAGCAACGGTGAACTAACCTTCTCGCCTGCCTCGCTGGCGCTCGCAAAGGCGATTCATGCCAGACCCAGCCAGTTCACCTTACTGCCGTGCTTGCATGGCTTTTACCCTTCAGAGTGCCTCTCCCACCACGCTCAATTACTTGGTGATTTCTTCGGCAGAGTCTTTTTTCTCTGCTTTTTTGTCTTCGAATTTTGGTGCACGTTCGTTAATCTGCAGTGCGGCGGGGAAAGTCGCAGGAGCTTCACCGAAGGCTTTCTGAGTGGACTTGATAACCTGTTTACCCAGGGCGAGGTTTGCACCGCCACCCACTACCGCGCCGATGCCGAAGGGTAGCGCGCGTCCGAGCAGTGCGCCGGACCGGCGGGGGAGGAAGCGCTTCACAAACATGTTGCGGATGGTGCGCTCCACGCTGAATGCCTTGCCGGAGTCTTTTTTGCCCATCATCAGACCCCATTTGCTGGTGATTCCTGAAGCGGAGCCGCTTTGAGCTACCAGCGAGTTCATCAGGCTGGCGCCGTCTTCGCCGAGCATAATACCCATGACCATGGTGCGGGCTTCTTCTTCGCTCAGGTTATCTACGCCGTTCAGCTCAGCAATTGCCTGGGCGAACAGGGCCGTGCGTTCCAAATAGCCACCTACGGTTAGCACTGAAAGCCCTACCGAGGTTGCGGTGCCGATACCTGGCACAAAAGCCGAAGCACCGATAGCTCCGCCGCCCACGGTGACGTCGCGAAGGTACTGCTGCTCCAGGCGCTTAGCAATCTGGGAAGGGGTTTCGTTGGGGTGCTTCTCCCGCATCTTCTTCACCATGGAAAGCACAAGGGGGCGCTGGATGCGCAGCACAGTGTCAAGTGTTTTAGTGAGAGCCGGCTTGGGATTGCCGTCTTTATCAAAAGCATTCTTCGTAGGATTAAACATGATTAAAGTAAATCATCTCCCTACTTACTTTTCTTGCAATCCACCCAAAAATTTGCCCACAGCTCACTCCCGCCTGCCCGTTCTAGGCAGATGGGCTTTAAGTTGCCCCCTCTGCGCAGATGGCTAAACTAGGTGAGGGTCAAAAAGCACAGAGGGAGTTTTATGAAGAACAAAGCATATCCAGGGTCAGCTAAATCAGGTATCAGCGCAGGCGTTGGATTAGTGCTTCTTTCTGCGACTTCTATTCAGTTTGGTTCGGCTTTCGCAGTTTACCTTTTCCCTCATATGGGTGCGTGGGGAGTTACTGCTTTCCGTCTCGCCGTTGCCGCATTTTTTATGGTACTAGCGATTCGCCCTCGGATTCGGGCGTGGACGTGGATTCAATGGCGGGCAGTTCTTCTCTTCGGAGTATCTATTGCCGGTATGAATGCGGCTTTTTATCAAGCTCTTTCTCGGATTCCGCTCGGTTTGGCGGTCGCCGTAGAATTCGCTGGGCCGCTTCTGCTCTCGATGGCGCTTTCCCGGCGTCGCATCGACCTCCTCTGGTCAGCAATAGCAGCACTTGGCCTAGGAATTCTGGGGGTAGAAGCTCTCTCCGGTGCTGATGCGGTGAATCCCCTGGGTGTTTTGTACGCTTTCATAGCCGGGCTTTTTTGGGCAGGATATATTCTCTGCAGTGCTCGGGTAGGTGAAGTTATCGACGGCGCTAGTGGGCTTGCAGCCAGCCTTGTGATTGCCGCTTTGTTGGTTCTTCCCTTTGGCGTCTCGGGAGCAGCTGTGGCTTTCTGGGATCCTCAGCTCATTCTTTTCGGCGTGCTCACCGGTATTTTGTCATCGCTTGCCCCCGCAATTTTTGAGTTTATGGCCCTGCGAAGGGTGCCGCGAAATATCTTCAGTATTTTGCTAAGTCTTGAACCTGCCATCGCCGCTCTTGGCGGCTGGCTTCTCTTACAGCAGGAAACGGGACCGGTACGGTGGTGCGCTATTGCCCTATTGATTTGTGCCAGCATCGGTATTACCCGCACCAAACCTATTGAAGTATCTGTTGCCACCACTGAGCTTGAGCTCTTGGGCTACGACGAATCTACGGCAACCGGCGCTCTACCTACCCTCGTCGGATTCCAAACTCCTGTGGATTTAGAAGACCCTGAGCACCCCAGCCCGCTCACGCAATCTATTCGCAAAATTGAACTCCCCGACGACTATCGTTCTGGGAGCTAAGCAGATCTAAAGAGTTGCCACGAACTCGCTGAGCTCATGCGTATCTAGCACGACGCCGGGGTGGGGACCTGCGGCGCTCAACGTAGCCCGGATATCGGCGGACAGGGGCTGGTCTGTACCCACCAGGATAAGGTTTCCCGGGTACTTAGCGGTCAGCAGTGACTGCTCGGTCAAACACCATACATGGTTGAAAATCCCTAGCATAGTACGAGCTTGGGCGGCAAAGAAGGTGAGCCCCGGGTCATCGCCCACGTTCACTACCAGTACTCCCCCACCGGAAAGCTCGTTCTGCAGTTCCCCATAAAATTCAGGTTCGGTCAGGTGCTCAGGAGCCTGCCAGCCGGAGAAAATATCGAGGACTATCGCATCGATTCCCTGCTCAGTTTTGAGCAAGGAGGCCAGGCGGGGAACCGCCGACCGCGCGTCGTCAATCAGAATTTCTAATGAGCTACCTGCGGGTAAGGGCAACTCATCCAATACCAATGTGGGTAATTCCCGCTCAATATCCACCGCGACCTGCACAGATCCGGGGCGGGTTACCTGAATATAGCGAGCCAGAGTGAGCGCCCCAGCGCCTAAATGTGCTGCCGAAATAGGTTCCTGGGTAGGGCGAAAAACATCAATCACATGAGCGATACGGCGTAAATATTCATAGAAAATGTGGCTCTGATCAGCCATATCAACGTGCGACTGCTCAGCACCGCCGATTTCAAGGATATAACCGGAGTCGCTCAGCCCGTCGGGAATAATGCGCGCGCCAAGACCTGAAAAGGAGAGCTGAACTGTACGAGACTTCATGCTCTCATCGTAGAGGATGCGCCAAGCTTTCCCCGCGCCGATGGCTAATGCAGATGAGCGTAATGTTCGCTCTCCTTCAAAGATTCAGGTTCCAGCTGGAAGGTGGAGTGGCGAATGCTCACCTCAAAATGCTCATTCACACAATTCTGCAAGGCTTTGAGAATTTCAACGGTGTGCCCGGTTTCAAAACATTCATCGCGCAACACCACGTGCGCGGTTAGCACCGGCAAATCCGAAGAAATTTGAGATGCATGCAGGTCATGGACCGCCAAAACGTGTTCCTGGGATTCCAAGTGGTTCTGTAATTTCTGCAAATCAAGGTGAGGTGGAGTCGATTCCAGCAGAACATTGATAGTTTCAAACAGGAGTTTGAGGGTGCGGGGAATAATCAAAATACCAATGAAGAGCGCCACTACGGCGTCTGCCTGATACCAGCCCCACACACCAATCACCAGCGCAGAAACAATCACCGCGACCGAGCCCAGAGCATCGTTGAGTACTTCGAGGAAAGCCGCTCGCATATTAAAGTTTTGACGGTTTCCCCCTACCAAAATGGCTATCATAACAAGGTTGCCCACCAGCCCGATTGCACCAAAAATGAGTACTTCAAACCCTGGAATCTCTGCCGGATTGAAGAACCGCTTAATCGCCTCAACGACGACGAACGCTCCCACGCCCAGCAAAAACGCTGCTTGGAACATGGCGCTGATAACCTCAATACGTTTCCACCCCCATGTGCGTTTCAACGACGACGGGCGCGCAGCAAGATGCGCAGCTACCAGGGCGACAGTAACGCTCAAAGCATCGGTGAAAACATGAACCGTGTCAAAGAGAAGCGCCAGTGACCCGGTAATCCAAGCCCCTGCCAGCTGAAAGGCGAAGAGAAGCCAGGCGATAGCAACAACGACGGTGAGACGCTTGGAATTGGCACCTGCGCCGTGGGAATGGTGGTCATGACCCATAAAGTGAACTGCTCCTAGTAGGTTCCGAAATCGCGGTAGGAACCCTGGGGGTCTCCAATTTCGGCGTCTACGTGATCTACGTGCCCCGCGGTATTCCCCGAGTTGAGCGAATCCAGAAGTTTCTGACAATTTTCACGGCTGCCTTGAGCCACGATCTCTACCGAACCGTCATCCAAGTTCTTGGCATAACCCACCAGCCCTAGAGGAGTTGCTTCGCTCTTCGCCCACCAGCGGAATCCCACGCCCTGGACACGGCCGGTAACGTTGGCATTCAGCTGAGCTTCAGCAGGTTCCCCGGAGCCTTGCTGAGCGGATTTTTCTCGGTCAAATACGTTAAAGAAACTCATAGAGTAAGCCTACTACACCAGGCGAGGAGGGGTCAGGGGCGTTGGAAATAAGCGGGGGGAGTTTGTATCAAAATAGGGAGGTTTGAACCAGAAAAATGAAAATGGACCGCATGCGATACGGTCCGCTTTCACAAATTTGGTACAAGCTGTTCAGCCCTCCAACACAGCGCTCAGTGGTACTACTTCGCCGGTCGTCGTTGCTATCTGGTGAAGAGCACTAGCATGTCTCTCTCTAGTAAAGTCAGCACATGCATCTGCAATAACAAAAACCTCAATATCACGCGCTAACGCATCAAATGAAGTCGCCAAAATGCCACCGGCAGTGAAGACACCGCTAATAATCAGCTGGTCGCGCTTTTGACGGCGGAGCTCCGTCTCAAGGTCAGTGGCAAAAAATGCGCTCAGAGACCGCTTACGCATACAGGGAACTTCAGGCTCATCTAGACCTTCTAACGCAAACGTATGAGTTTCTTCTTCAGATGGCCCTAGCCCCCATAATCGTGCGCCAAGCCCCCGCTGGTGGAGGGTATGAGCTGCTCGCGGTGCCGAACATATTAGCGGGATATCTTTTTCCCGAGCAAAATCTACTAACTGCTGATTCTGATGAATTACCTCTTCTATCAGTTCTGTGGGAAGAACTTTAAGGTAATAGGGCAGTAAATCGTGGAGGAGAATAGCACAGCGAGAAAAATCTATTTTCCAGCCTAATCCTTCCGCAGTGGCAGAAAATTCCTTGAGAGAATATTGGGCGATGTCAGCGCTAAAAGTAGCCATGTTTACTCTCCTTCACCTAATTCGTGAGAGGAAGCAGACTCCCATTCGGTGCGGAGAAGGGAGAAAAGAAGCTGGTCGTGCCAAGCCCCTTCACGCCATTGTCCTTGGCGAACCCGCCCTTCCAACGTAAACCCTAACTTATGAATACAAGCGAGCTCCGCTTTATTTTCTGGATCGGTAGTTACCTGCACTCGGTGAACCGGATAGTGCGTAAAAATATAGTCAACCAGAAGTCTCTGAGCTGAAATACCAAAACCGCGACCCCGGTAGGTGGGCAAAATTCCTACCGCTATTTCCCAACACTTGCTGGTAGACGCACGTCCCCATGCCTTGGCGAACCAATCTACTCTTCCTACTAGCTCACTGCCATAATAGATGCTGAGAGTATTTTCGTCCCCGCCCAAAGCTCCACGCTGAGTATAAGCGTTTCGTAAAGAGTTGTAATTCGTGAGTCCAAACCACTGATAGGTACTTGCGCCCTCTCGATTGGAAAAAGCTAATTCAAAAGTATCGATATCTTTCATCGCTACAGGTTTTAAATGAAGATGCATGGGATTCCTTTTCCAAAATGCGTTTCATCCCGCATCCTACATCGAGTTTGTATCAGAAAAGCGCCTGTGTACCACGAAAAGCGCGGTACACAGGCGGAAATCTGATACAAACGGGAGGGCAAGGAGCCGACGAGCGAAGTAAGAGTTCTTACTTGAAGTCGCGCTTAGCTGGCGCAGCAGCCACAGCCGCGCTCACTTCATCTGATCCTGCCGAGAACGGAATCGCCTTGCCAATAGTGGAGTCGTCAGCAATGACCGCCACCATCACATCAGCAACTAGCTCCCGCGGAGTCTCTGCGTTCTCAGGCTTGAGATTTACCTCGATGCCGGCAGCGGCGTCCTCCGTCAACATACCTGGACCCAAGATAGTGAAGTCCAAATCGGAGTCTCTCAGGTAAGCATCTGCTACAGCTTTCGCTGTCTCGTAGGCGTAGAAACCGTTGTCTTCACCAACCGTATGTGCGTTGCCGGAGCCAAGGTAAGAAACCATAACGTAGCGCTTTACCCCGGTGTGCTCCGCGGCTTCGATGGTTCGAATCGCTGCGTCCTGGTCAATAGCGTAGGTGCGCGAAGTATCGCCGCCGCCCGCGCCGGCACTCCACACCAGAACGTCAGTTTCTGTCTCCTGGAGCATCTTCTCAATCTCGGTAGTAGAAGCATTCTGGATATCCAGGACGACGGCGTTCGCGCCCTTGCTCTCGATGTCCGAACTCTGATCGGCGTTACGAATCACTGCGTTAACGGTGTGCCCTGCCTGAACCAGTTTGGGCTCTGCCAATAAAGCAACCTTGCCGTGGCCACCAATAATCGTTACGTTTGCCATGAGAATCTCCTTTCGAGTTTACGAAGAGTTTTAACCTCTTCTTTCAACAAAACTATCACTGCTTAGTTTTTATTCCCCGTAGTAGATTAGATTTCAACGTTCTTGCCCCACCGACAGGCTCCCATGCAACCCGGACTTTTCATCTTTGACTGCGACGGTGTTCTCGTTGATAGTGAAGTTCTTGCGGTTGAGATTGACCGTATGGTTCTTGAAGAACACGGATGGTCACTCACTCGCGAACAGGTCATTGAGCATTTTCTGGGGATCCCCATGACTAAGGTGCAGGAAGGTCTCGAAGAGCATCTGGGCCGCCCACTGGGTGCTGACTGGATTGATTCGCTCGAAGCCCGCTATAAAGAGTCGTTTGAGAAAGACCTCAGGCCCGTTCCGGGAATCATCGAGGCATTGGAGCAGCTCGAGGGCCCACGGCGTGTGGCGTCCAGCGGTACTCACGAGCGTATCCGTCATTCTCTCACTTTGTGCAAAATGTTG
This sequence comes from Rothia sp. ND6WE1A, assembly GCF_001683935.1. Lineage (NCBI taxonomy): Bacteria > Bacillati > Actinomycetota > Actinomycetes > Micrococcales > Micrococcaceae > Rothia > Rothia sp. ND6WE1A. Next base: position 15,113 of record NZ_LXTU01000061.1, read on the forward strand.
GGTTATTTTGAAGATTCCCATATTTTTAGTGCCCAGGACGTGCACCACGGAAAATCTGCTCCCGATTTGTTCTTGCACGCGGCGTCGTCGATGGGGGTTTCATCCGAAGGACTGCCTGGTCATTGAAGATAGCGCCCACGGTGTAACCGCAGCACGCGCAGCCGGTATGAAAGTTCTTGGATACGCCGGCTCAAAAGTTGGAGGATGCCGGTGCCCAGATTTTTGAGGACATGGCAGAGTTGCCGCGTCTGGTTGCCGAAGGCTTTTAGATAACCGAGTGGAGAGAAATAGTGGGTTTCTGGTACAGTGGCATTCGTTCAAGACGTGCGCGAGCGCCGAAAGAGCAGGCCTCCATAGCTCAGGGGTAGAGCATTTCCCTCGTAAAGAAAAGGTCGTCGGTTCAAATCCGACTGGGGGCTCCATGTAAGTCCGCTACTTATCTAAGTAGCGGACTTTTTTTGTATTACCCGCCAGTAATGAGAACCGCACGTCATAAAAGAAAATATTTCTATTAATTTTGTTATCGAACCGTGACACTCTTTATTTCGTGTATATCAAACCGTTATGATTGGAAGACACTCGTACATTCCCCCTTGAAATTCCGGAGGTTCTCCATGTTAAAAGAGCTCTTTAGCTCTGTTGGAGGATCAGGGAACCGTTCCGCACGCGGCTTCTTGCTCCTCGTTATTCTTCTATTCATTCCTTCTGCAGCGATTTGGTTCTTTTATCGTTCGCTTTTCCAGGCAGATGCTTCTATTGCAGGAATGATTGCTCTTTCCGCTATTACTGCGTGGCTGTGGGCTTATCTCATTGGCTATGGCGAAGATCAGCACACCGCTGAGATTACCGAATAATTTCAGCTCATCAAAAGGGGCGGTTTCAACCGATGAAGGTTGAAACCGCCCCTTTTCTTTAAGGCTTATACCTCAGCGAGACTTAGCTACGCCACAAACCGTACGTTTTCGCCAGTTCTGACACTTTGCGAGCGCGCGCCAGGCGCGGCAGGTAGGAGCCGTCTTTAGGTACGTTGCCGCCGCCGGCTTCGTTGAGCATCTCTTGTGCCCATTGAATTTCTTCGTCGCTGGGCGCGAGGGTGAGGTTGATGGTTTCTGCTTGGCGCGGGTCCAGCAAGAGTTTACCTGTCATCCCGTGCATGGTGGTGTAGTGGCATTCTTTCATGAGATCTCCACCGTATTTGCCGACTGAGGGGCCGTCGATGGGGCCGGGTAGTTCTCCTGCACGGGACGCCAGAACTAGCTGAGAGCGCGCGTAGGACAGGGCAATCGGATCTGCGGAGACGCCGGTATCGCGGCGGTAGTCACCTACGCCAAAGGCGAGGCGGAACGTACCGGGCGCGCGGGCGATATCGACGACGTTAAGCATGCCAACTGCCGATTCGATGAGCGCAATAACGGGGGTGCCTGCAGCGAGCATCATGGCAGTGCGGGTTACTTGGTCAGGATGTTCGGTGGTTGCCAGCATCACGCCGCGCAGACCTCTGACGCCGTTGAGTGCTTGAACGTCTTTCTTCCAGTGCTCGGTGCCCATGGTGTTAATACGCACCCAAGCGGTCATGGAAGTTTCCAGGAGCTGAACGATTTTTTCGCGGGATGCGTCTTTGAGATTCTCGGGACAACCGTCTTCCAGGTCTAACAGGATGGAGTCCGCTTCTGATTCGAGAGCGGCGGCGATAGTTTCTTCGTCGGCTGCTGCAGAAACTAACAGCCATGTACGAGAGACTCGTGCAGGTAGGGCTGCTGCTCGGTCATTTCGGTGAAAGTGGGGCACGGTCATCCTTCATGCAGAATCGAGTATTTACTTTGATTCTACTTGGGTTCGTCAGGCGGCGTCTGCACTCTTTGCCGTTGAGGGTATCATGTACCCGCGCCCGTCTTTCATTTCAAAGACAGCGTCGATTGCTGAGGATGTAATGGAATCGTGGGTGACCATGACGGTGGCGAGCTGGAATTCGCTGGCCAGTTGGGCAAGAAGCGCAACAATAGACGCTGATCGTTCGTGGTCGAGGGCTGAGGTGGGTTCATCGGCGAGCAGGAGGGAGGGGTTCCCCATGAGTGCTCGGGCGATGTTGACGCGCTGGCGTTGTCCGCCGGAGAGCTGGTGGGGGCGGCGGTTGCGCATATCTGCCAACCCAACGACGTCGAGCAATTCGGCGGCTCGGCCTCGGGCATCTTTGAGCTCTTTGCCGCGTGCACCAGCTAGGTGTGCCATCGCAACGAGTTGTTCTTCTGAAGTGAGGGCGGGGAGCAAGTTGGGTTGCTGAAAAATGATGCCAATGTCGTTGCCACGCAGGCGAGTACGTTCGGAGTCTTTGAGACCAGAGGTTTCTTGCCCGTTGAGGAACACCTTGCCAGAGGTAGGTTGAATGAGCGTGGCAGCCACAGAAAGGAGCGATGATTTACCCGAGCCCGAAGCGCCAACAACAGCGGTGAAACTTCCTTTATCTGCTTGAAACGTGATGGAGTCAAGAGCTTTGAGCGTTTGGGGCTGACCGTTGGAGTCTACGCCGTCGGGGTATTCGAGAGTCACGTTTTCTAGGGAAAGTACGGTGGTCATTAGTTGCCTCCTAAAGCAATCATGGGGTCGATTTTAGTGATGCGGGCGGTGGCGATAAGCGACCCGGCTAGCCCAATTGCCCAGATTCCTACTGCTGGGCCCAGAACGGTGAGGGGATCAAGCTGGAAGGGAAGAGCATTCTGGGCAAGCGCGCCAAGAACCCAGCCCAAGAGAGCACCCAGTGCAGCTCCTCCAAAGAGGATAATGGCGGCTTGAATCATCGCATCGCGCAGAAGGTACCCGGTGGAAGCTCCTAGAGCGCGCAAGACAGCTAAATCGCGAGTGCGCTGGATGGTCCACACGGTCAGGAAAGAGAGAGTCACTAGCGCCGAAATTCCATAGAGGAACCCCTGCATGGCTTGCAGTGATCCGCGTTCTGATTGAAAGGCGGCTAGCCCCTGGAACGATTCTTTGGTGGTGACTGCTTTGGTTCCTGACTGGTCGGCGGCGGAAGTCAGCGCGGCGTCATCTGTATGGGGAGCAGAGATGGCTAACACAGTGCCTACGATCTCTTGATCCGTCGGCTGTTGCGAAGCGCCAGCGTTCACATGCCCGATTTTCTGCCAAGCGGCAGTATCAGCCCACATCACCGGAGTATGCGAGTAGTAGGTGTCAGCAACAATCCCACCGACTGTAAACGTATTTCCGCTGATAGTGACCTTATCCCCCACTTTCGCACCCGAGTCCTGGGCGATAGTTTCTCCCAAAACCACCGTTGAATCGGAAAGCTCCGTGGAGCCTTCTAACGCATGCCCTACCGAATCGTGCAGTAGTGAACTTCCCGCAGGAATACCGAAGACTGCAATCGACGGCGACGCCGCAGACCCCTCTAACACCGTCTGGCTGATACCCACCGGGGTAGCAGAGTCCACGCCGTCCTGGTTCGCCCAGATCTTTTGTTCGCCGGCAGTCACGCTGGAGGAGGTGAACGATACCTCCGGTTCCTGCGAACCTGCAGAACCAAACACCAAGCGATCTGCCTTGAGCGATTCCAGCCCCGCCGTATTCTGCTGACCCAACCCCCCGGTGAGACCGGTGAGCATCACCAAGAGCAGGGTCAGCAACCCTACCACTGCCGCGATAAGAGCAAACCGCCCTCGCGCAGAGAATATTTCTCTTATTCCTAAAAACACTGGATCCCTTTCGCCACCATGAGGTTTATTGAGTAGGACTCCACCGACTGTTCGGTGTAGCGAGAGGCAAGCTGGCTGGGTCTGGCATGAATCGCCTTTGCGAGCGCTAGCGAGTCAGGCGAGAGGGATTGCTTGCCGACGCTGTACCGCACGGAAGGTGTAGACGCTAAAAATAGGCCTCAACTTCTTCTTCTATTCTTGAAAAAGCGAGCGCTTTTTACATCACGTGAACGGTTGAACCTCTTATCAACCATTTGGTTGATAGGGCAGGCAGGCGGAATATCTTCACAGTGGGTACCTTAGAATTATCAGAACCTCTTTGCTGAAAGTAGACCCATGAATCCAGCCCCCGAAGAATCATCTGTTCTGCAGATTTTGCGCATCAGTTTGCACGTGATGTTCGCTTTTTTGCTGGCAGTAGGTTTTATTTCGGCGCTTCAGGACGACGCCGCCCCCGGCAGACTGACGGTGGGCTCGCTCGCACTGGCGCTGACGTATATGGCTGGCACTATCGTGGAGAACCGGTTTGCCCGGGGAAAGTTCGGCGGAGTTCGCGGAGCTAATCTGGTGCGTTCCCGCCCTGCGCTAGCGAGAACCTGGCTAGCGATTGTCGTGATGCTGTGGCTTGTGTTGCTGTACCATCACAGTAGTTTCACCTGGATGATGTTCCCTCTCGTCTTCCTGTGTATGCATCTGCTACCGGTTATTCCGGCATTGGGGGCGGTGGCTCTTCTTACCGGCATTTCTATCGGGCTTCCCGCGATTCAGACACAGCACGAAAGCGCTCACGAACTCAGTGCCGGTGCCATCATTGGGCCCAGCCTGGGCGCGCTGTTAGCCATCATTATTTCGCTTGCATACCGTCAACTTCACCGAGATTCCCTAGCGCATCAGCGTACCGCCGAGAAACTTCGCGCAACCCAAGCTGAACTTGCTCAAAAAGAGCACGAATCGGGGAGGCTGGAAGAACGGGAAAGGCTCGCCCGTGAAATACATGACACGCTCGCCCAGGGGCTCTCTTCTATCGTGCTGATTTCCAGAGCGGCAGCAGCAAAACCCACCGCCCCAGAGGTAGGAGAACAGCTCAGCGTAATCAACCGCGTCGCCGCAGATAACCTTGCAGAAGCCCGCCGCTTCATCCGAGACCTTTCCTCTCCCTCTCTCACTACATCGCTCGTCCCAGCTTTAGAGCGCCTTTGTGCCGAGACTCAGAGAATGGTATCTGCCCGAGGCGATTCGCTCTCTTGCACGGTGCACCTTGATGGGGATCAGTCTCCGCTGAGTGCCGCAGAGCTTCCCGAACCTATCCAAGAGGCTCTCATACGCATTACCCAGGGAGCTTTAGCCAACGTTGCAGCTCATGCCCATGCCCAGCACGCCGTCGTTACCCTGGGGCTATGGGAGCACGCCACCACTTTAGATATTTTTGACGACGGCCGCGGTTTCATCCCCACGCTTGCTGCCGAGGCTCACCCGACCCACCCCGCTGATGGCTCAGGCTACGGGCTAGTATCCCTCCGAACTCGCGCCGTCGAAATCGGCGCAGAGCTGGCCGTAGAATCTACTCCGGGTGAAGGTACAGTAGTGACTCTTTCCCTACCTCATTCATCGCTTACCCAAGGACGCTCATGACCGTATCTATTATGTTGGTTGACGATCATCCCATCGTGCGTGCCGGGTTGAAAGCAGTCTTCACTTCCTTCGAAGATATTGAGGTTATCGCAGAAGCCTCAGACGGCGCAGAGGCACTAGATGTTTTACAGCAGGTCACCCAGAACGGCACAGCGCCTGACGCTGTCATCATGGATCTACAGATGAAACCCATGAACGGGATAGAAGCTTGCCGAGCTATTACCCAGGCAGGCGGGCCGCCGGTGCTGGTGCTAACAACTTTTGATACCCAATCGAATATTGTGGCAGCGGTCGAAGCCGGAGCGCTAGGCTACCTCCTCAAAGATGCCCCGCCCCAGCAAGTGCACGATGCTGTTTTAGCTACGGCGGCAGGCCGCAGAACTCTTTCTCCACATATCACTGAGGTATTGCTTGACCGGATGCGCACCCCCGCTCCCGATTTGAGCCCGCGAGAAATTGAACTTCTCCAAGCGCTTGCCACTGGAGCCACTAACAAGCAACTGGCCAAGCAACTTTTTATCTCTGAGGCGACTGTAAAAACCCACCTCGTCCATATCTATTCCAAGCTGGGAGTGGATAATAGGACGGCGGCAATCGGCGTCGCGCGGGAAATGCGGCTTATTTAAAGAGAATCGCCGCCGGTTCATGGTGAACCGGCGGCGATTCTTTTTTCAATAATTCGACGGCGGAACTTAGTCCTGTGCCTGACGGATTTCCTGCCCCTGAACGTCAGAGGTATTATTCGCCGCAGCAATCATGCGGGCTTCTTGCTCAGCTTTGTAATTAGCTGAAGCGAAGTGGCGATCTTTGTACGCCAGCGCGGGAACTTCCACGAACTTATACATGGCAATTCCTACCACCAGGCCGAGAGCGACCATGAGAAGGACCATCACGGGACGGGGCAAGAATTCCAGGTGGGGTTCAACCAGGCGGTAAATAACATCATGAGAGAGGTAGATGGAGTAGCTGGAAAGTCCCAACAGCTGCAGGAATCGCCACTGGAGTAGTTTCATGAGCTTAGTGCCCAGCGGCTGGCGTCGAGCTACCTGACCCCACAGCACCATCAGTGCGGCAGCAATAGCCTGGAGGGAATAGCGTGCGGTATCGCGGAAGAAATCATCACGAATTACGAGTGAGAAAAGGTAGATTCCTACAGCTACCACAATCACCCAGTTACGGCCCAGCAAGGGAATGCTACGCCCGGCACCAGTAAGAGAAGAATCGGCAAACCGAGACCCACGGATGGAGCGGCCCTGAACCATGTCGGTATTTCGGTATTTAAAGAACCAGACAGCCACGAGAGTGCCTACAGCGATAGCTTCAACGCGGGTATCGGTACCGAAGTAAATACGGTCAGAACTTGCGCCGTCGAGGAACAGGAAGAATCGTGAGAGATTCGACCATACAATGGCAAAAATAGCGAGGCTCACTACGATTTTGAGGTAGTGCTTGCTCTTGACGGCAAAGAGCCAAATCAGCGCGAAGACCAGGTAGAACTGTTCTTCAATCGCTAGGGACCAGGTGACATGAGAGCCGGGGAGAACGGTGACTTGGGAATCAAGATAGCGCCAGTTAAAGAAGAAGAAAATCTGCCCGAGGAAATCACCAATATTGACGGCGCCACCGAAAGCCATATAGATCAGGGTTGGGATGATTAGCGCGAGAAAGAGGGGCGGGGCGATTTTGATGAGGCGTCGCATATAGAAGCCACCGAGGTCGAACCCTCCAGTTTTATCTCGTTCTCGCAGGAGCAAGAACGTAATGATAAAGCCTGAAATGACAAAAAAGATGGTGACGCCGGATCCGCCGGGTACAAAGGTCAGTCCTGCATGCGAAAAAACGACGAGCAAAACTGCAAATGCACGCATTGCATCGATGTGAGCGTAGCGATTCAAGGGGGTCCTTCTGGTGTTTCTAAATGGTACAAGCGAGTGCGAACGGTACATTTTGAGCAAAATGCACCATAACAGCAAAACCTACCACCACTTAGCTGGGATTGTTAGCCGCCTTAATGGGGATAGTTCTGTCATATTACCTCTGGTCGGAGTGCTTGTATTTGCGCTGAACCAGCTGAACAAGAGAGACGCTCCCCCAGGTAGCTACACCGACTGCACCCCACAACGGCGGTGGAGCGTGCACCAGTTCCAACGCAAATAACAGGCCAAATGCAATGGAATTTTCTGAAACTGCTAGCAAAGCGCCAGCGCCAACCACCATGAACGGCAGTAAACTCTCGCTGTTTCCAGTCACTATTGCACAGGCTCCGCCCAGCGCACCGCCCAGGGCAAGCGCAGGAGTAAGCACCCCGCCTTTGGCTCCTGCAGCCAAGGTGAGAAACGTAAAAAATGGTTTCAGAAGAATCAGTAGGAAGAAACCTAGGAGACTAATGTTTCCCGCAAAACCGTTCTGAAGAATGAGGACGCCGTGACCCGAAATATCCGGGGCAACCAGCATCACTAGACCGGTTAGCGCCAGCACCACACCGATGGTGAGCGGCAGAAAAGCCCCTTGTACGGTGGAAGATTTCTTGTTGGCGTGCTGCGCTATCTGACGAAATACAAAGCCAGCTACAGCGATAAGAGGGATAGAGACAACTGCCCAGACCCATACTTCCCAGCGCACCGCAGAAAAAGTCAGGGGGTAAAAGGCGTTGTTACCTAAGAAGATATGGGAGAGTAACACCGCGCCCCAACTAGTCACCGATGCCACTGCAAGAGAGAACCAGTTGCACCTACCCATCATTACGCACACCGTATATGCGATTCCCGCCCAAGGCGTGTTGTACACTGTTGCCAAAGCCGCCCCTGCCGCCGACGCCGTCACTAGCGCTCGATCAGGGTCCTGTACTTTGAGCAACGTACTCAAGTGAAAAGAATAGACACCCGCTAGCTGTCGGGGTGCTCCTTCTCGACCGATCGAAGCTCCTGCCCCGACCACCGTAAGCTGTAAAGTGGCATCGAGAGTGTTTCGTGCGAGAGGAAAGGTGGAGAGTTTTTGCCCCAAGGCCTCGCTTATCGATCCCAGGGGTTTAGCTCGAACGAACCACCAGAGAAGCCCTACCGTAACCCCTGTGCACGTCATGGCAAGCAATAGAACCCACCGGGGGTAAGCGCTTAAATGATGAAAGATATTTTCAACTGCGTGCAGAAAATAAGTAGAGAGAACACCTGCGAGAGCCGCGCAGACGATAGCAACAGCAGTGGCACAAAAAAGGGGGAAATAACGTTTCGCTAGAAGAGACCCACGCACGCGATTAGCCTCGTTCGCCTAGTTAGTAGATTCGCGATGCGCCTGCGCAAGTTTAGCTTCGGCATCTTCAATATGCTCAATTACTGTTTGTAGACGCCGGCTCACTGCAACTTTCCGGGAACACGAAAGCTGGCAGTCGCCCTGGCAACGCACCATGGCGAGAGCCTCGGCACACAGGGCAACGGCATTGCCAGCGCGCGAGAGACTGCGGTGAAGATCCGAATACGTACCGTGGGGTGACGCCGGTATATCGGTTTCCTGACTAGGTGCAAGAAGCTGTGCTTGGCGGGCAATATCTCGCACACGGGGCAAAAGATCTGCTAATGCGTTTGCCTCTGGAATAAGAAGTTCAAAATTTTGGTCGTGAGAAAGCTTCTCTAAAATCTGGTGGAAACGGTCAATTCCACGACGAAAACGGTCATGGGCACGCCGCCAGACTCCGCGCCCCAACTCGGCGTCGTCTCTGCGGCTTTGCAGCATGTCTCTGATTCCCATAGAGCCTCCTCCCGTTTGTTCCATACTGAGGTTACCCTAAATTGTTGAGGGACGATTCGTCACCTAAATAAAAGTATAAAAACTCGCTCCGCCCACTTCATGGACAGTGAGCGGAGCGAGCGGTACACGGTTTATCCAACCGACAGAGGGGTCAGCAACAGCGAGCGCCAGGGTTCTCGTCTAGTCGACGGTGATAATCACGCCAGAATTCTCGCTCGCTCATCGGAGCGTGATCGCACCCCGTTTGGCGGTGGTGGGCAAGATATTTTTGGTATTTATCTCCACCCAGCATGCCAGAGGTAAACCACTCTATCGCTGAGATAATCTCTTTGATCTTATTCATAGAACGCCCTCGCTTAGTGAGCCGAATGACCCGCAGAACCGGCGATTTCCTCAGGATGTTTCCGGTAGAACTCCGCCCATTCTTTCTCCAGTTTCTTCTCTGCATCGGTGGCAGTGAGCCCTGCCGGTGCAAAGATTCGAGATTCGATATAGGGGTTCTCGCGGGTTTCCTTCTGCTGACCCTTGGCAGCGCGCATGACTTCAAGAACTGCCATAAGGACCACGATTAGAGTAAGCACCACGAAAATGATGGAGAGCGTTCCCTGCACCATGGTATTGCGAAGAACCGCTTCCATTGCCGCGGGAGTTTTCGCCGCGCCAAAGGAGGAAGCACCGGATTCCAGGGCGTCCTTGAAAGCAAAATGATTCGCCCAGTAACCCACCTTGGGGTTTGAACTAAAGATTTTCTGCCAAGAACCAACCACGGTAACTACTAGGTCAAAGGCGAGAGGTAGAGCAATAATCCACAGGTACTTGAATTTGCCCTTATTTGCTGCGATGGCAAGGCAAACCGCGAGCGCCACGGCAGCAAGCAGCTGGTTGGCGATGCCGAAGAGCGGGTAGAAAGTATTGATACCGCCCAAAGGATCGGTGACGCCAAGAATCAGGATGCTACCCCAGCCAGCAACCATGATGGCGGTGGTCAGCCATGCGCCCAAGCGCCAGTTGTGGTCATTAAACCGGGGGAAGAAGTTGCCCAGCGTATCCTGCAACATGAATCGGGCTACACGCGTTCCGGCGTCCACCGCGGTGAGGATGAAGAGTGCTTCGAACATGATGGCGAAGTGGTACCAGAAGCTCATGAGGTCGAAGGCGGGCATCATCTGATGCAGAATGGTTGCCATACCGACGGCGAGGGTGGGTGCGCCGCCTGTACGCGAAACGATGCTTTGTTCGCCTACATGCTGGGCGGTTTCGCCGAGGAGTTCAGGGGTTACGTGGACTCCGGTAAGCCCCAGCGAATTCACGAACGCCGCTGCGCCTTCGATTGTGCCTCCGGTAGCGCCCGCAGCTGAGTTCATCGCAAAGTAGATTCCGCGGTCTACGGTCACAGCAGCTACGAGAGCCATGATTGCCACGAATGATTCCATGAGCATACCGCCGTAGCCGATAAAACGAACCTGGCGTTCTTTTTCCACCATCTTAGGAGTGGTGCCCGAAGCAATCAGCGCGTGGAAGCCCGAAAGTGCACCACAGGCGATGGTGACGAAGAGGAAGGGGAAGAGCGAACCGGACCATACGGGGCCATCGGAACGGGAAGCGAATTCGGAGAAGGCAGGTACAGAGATCTCTGGGCGGACAACGATAATGCCCACTGCCAGTAAAATGATGGTCCCCACCTTCATAAAGGTAGAGAGGTAATCGCGCGGGGCGAGCAGGAGCCAAACAGGCAAGATAGCGGCAACGAAACCGTAGATAATAACTGCCCATGCGAGGGTAACGCGGTCGAGAGTCAGATATTGTGCACCCCAGGATGTCTCAGCCACCCAGCCGCCGGCAATAATTGCGACCATCAGCAAAATGAATCCAATGAGGGATACTTCGCCCACTTTGCCCGGGCGCAGATAGCGCAGATAGACACCCATAAAGAGTGCAATGGGAATGGTCATACCCACGGAGAACACGCCCCAGGGTGATTCGCCCAGTGCGTTGACAACCACCAGCGCCAAGATGGCGGTAATGATAATCATGATGGTGAGCGTGGCAAGGATGGCTGCGTAACCGCCTACGGTACCCAGCTCTTCCTTGGCCATCTGCCCCAGTGAGCGTCCGCCACGGCGCATCGAGAAAAAGAGTACCAGGTAGTCCTGCACAGCACCGGCAAAAATTACGCCGACAATAATCCAGATAGTTCCGGGAAGAAAACCCATTTGCGCAGCGAGCACAGGGCCGACGAGCGGGCCGGCACCGGCGATAGCGGCAAAGTGGTGGCCGTAGAGAACACGACGATCGGTAGCTGCGTAGTCTTTGCCGTCGGCATCATACTCAGCGGGGGTTGCCCGGCGGTCGTCGGGATTAGCCAGTTTCGCCTCAACATAACGGGCATAGAAACGGTAAGCGATGAGGTACGAGCAGACCGCGGCAAAGACGAACCAAATACCGTTGACGGTCTCGCCCCGCACGATGGCGAGCATAAACCAGCTGATGGCACCTACCAGAGAGATAGCTACCCAGAGGGCTATCTTCTTAGGGGTCCATTTCTTTTCTTCTGCCGCAATAATCTCGGGATCCACATAGGCCGGTGGCCGTTCATGCTCCAAGAGGTCGGTGGAGGACGCAGAATTTTCACGCATGGAAAGTCCTTCGGGGATAGAAAGTGTGTGTAATTTAAACCATATACCTGAGTTATCTACAGCACAATCTGCCCCGGCGTCCTCCGTCTGCCGTCAAAAATTAGCTCATGGTGAGCACAATTTTTCCGCGATGATTGCCCGAGTCAAAGTATTCATGTGCTTCTTGCACCTGTTCAAAAGGGAAGGAGCGGTCGAGGCCAGGGCTAATGTAGCCCTTTTCAATCAGTGGCCACACTACTTCACCCACACCTTTCACGATTTCAGCTTTTTGCTGGGCCGGTCGCCCTCGCAAAGTCGTACCGTGGATATTGAGGCGGCGCGACATCATCAGCCCCAAATTAGCTTCAGCCTTTGCCCCACCCTGCAAGGCAATAATGCACAGGTGACCGTCCTTTGCCAGCGACGAAAGGTTATCAGCAAGGTACTTTCCGCCGACGACGTCGAGGATATAGTCCACGCCATCTTCGGTTTCATCGGCGATTACTTCCCTGAAATTTTGTTTCTTATAGTTGATGGCTTCTACACCCTGCCCTTGAAGATAGGCACATTTTTCAGGCTCTCCTGCAGTAGCAAACACTTTTACGCCCAGGTACTTCAACAGCTGGGTGGCGTGCATACCGATTCCGCCCGTTCCGCCGTGAACGAGCGCGGTCTTGCCCTGGTTTTGTGCAAGCTCCGTAGAGAGACCTGCTGCCAACACCAGGTTGGAATAGACGGTCGCGGCAACCTCAATCAGTCCTGCAGCTTCTTCTATACTCACGTTCTTGGGCACGGGTAGCGTGTGTTCGGCATTCACCGCAACAAATTCGGCATATCCACCGCTCCCTAAAAGCGCAACTCGCGATTGACCTACCAAAGAAGAATCGATACCCTCGCCAACTTCTACAATTTCTCCGGCAACTTCTAGCCCATAGATTGCCGACTCGCCGGCAGGGACAGGGTACATATTGCGACGCTGCATGGCGTCGGCGCGGTTGATACCTGCAGCCATGACCTTGAGGAGAACCTGACCTCGCTGAGGTTGAGGCTGGGGTTCGTCGGTGATTTCTAGAACATCTGGACCGCCATGCTCATTTTCAACTACAGCTTTCATGTCTCCTCTTTCTCTGAGCGTCTTTTCTATCCACCGTACGCATCATTACCCACTCTTTCCAGAGAAAACCTATGCTTTCTACCACTTTGAGCGGTTCATATTTTGCAATCGCCCACGGCATCCATTAGAGTTTTTCCTCAGGGATGGTTGTCCGAGCGGCCGAAGGAGCTGGTCTTGAAAACCAGTAGGCGGCAACCCCGTCTCAAGGGTTCAAATCCCTTACCATCCGCGAGATAAGTCTCGGGTTCGAAAGAACCCGAGACTTTTTTGTTTCTCCGTAGTTTTCATCCACCCCTCAGGCTTGCCCACTGAAGCAGCATTTTGACCGGTTCTGAGAAAGCAGTTAGTATAGTGAATACTGTGTTGCAATGTAGCGCTATGTTGACGAGCTACAAGCGATGCGGTGTTGGAGACGTGCCAGAGCGGCCGAATGGACTTCACTGCTAATGAAGGGTCGGGCTTAAACTCGACCGGGGGTTCAAATCCCCCCGTCTCCGCCAGAAAGAAAGCCCCTGTTCCCTTGAGAAATCAAGGAAACAGGGGTTTTTGGCATTCGTTTGTGTAAAACGCGCCCAGCCTCTAACTGAACGTCCGAAAAGCAATAAGCTTAGCCTCACCCGGCGCCAGCTCGTTCCAATTTCCCAGCACCTCAAAAACGGCAACCGAAGCAGGCGGGAACCCATAAGAAATCTCCGTGGATGCCTCCACCGCCGAATCTGAGCGCATGAGTTCCATCGCGGCATCCTGCACACCCGGTAAATGCGCCACCAGCATCAGCGAATTGACGGCAGAAGGGGCATGGTTAATCGCCCCGATGAGAGCCGACGACGGCGCGTTATACAGGCGTTCGTCCAAAGACGCCGTAGGAGCTTTCTCCCCCAGCGCGTCCTCAATCCACGTAGTGGTCTGCCGGGTGCGCAAAGCCGCCGATGAAATAATCATCTCGGGAATCGTCCCAGTTTCCTGTAACCACTGCCCTGCCTCAGATGCCTGACCATGACCGCGCTGAGTAAGAGGGCGGTTGAAATCGTCCAGCCCCCAGTCCGCCTCTGCATGGCGCATAATGATGAGCATTTTAGAATCGTGACGCTTTGAAAATTCAGGCATACCTAGAGTCTATTGACCCAATAGAAAAGTCTGCAACATATAGACAATTTCATCAGGCTTATCAGCATGAACCCAGTGGCCAGCGCCCTTGAGCGTCACTTTTCGCACGCGCGGAAACAATTCACGCATAGGGGCAGAGTCTTCGGGGCGAATATATCCCGACTGTTCCCCAGCCACCCACAGAACCTCTCCCTCGAACTGCGCAACGGGCTGCTCCCATCCCATAATTTTTTCCAGATTGTTATAGAGCATCTGCAGGTTAGGCTCCCACACGAACTCGCCGTTGCGGCGCGTCAGGTTTTGAAGCAGAAATCCCCGCGTGCCGTCCTGTGGAACCGCCGGCTCTAGCGCCTGGCTCGCCTGCCCGCGTGTCGAAAAGTCTTTCAACGAAAGAGCTAGCATGCTTCCCAGCAGGTGATCGAAATTTCCGCTCGATGCCGACGGCGCGATATCGAGAACAGCCAGCTTCTTGACCAGGTGAGGATAGCGAAGCGCCAACCGCATGGCGATTTTTCCACCCATAGAATGCCCGACAACATCCACGGCGCAATCTTTCGCAAAGTCAGCGGAGAGAAATTCGGCAACAAGATCTGCCATCTCGTCATAATCAAAATCTTCAGTCCAAGGTGAAGCTCCATGGTTAGGCAAATCTACCAATAATACGGTGAAGTCATCCCCCAGACGCTTTGCGATAGTTGTAAAGTTCTTTCCTCGGCCCATCAGCCCGTGCAGAAAAACCACCCGATGAGCACCATTTCCTACAATCTCGTGCGCTAGTTCCCGACCCTGTTGCATCTATCTACACTCCTTGAACGATTTCCCTCCATACTAAAGAATCCGCCGGCACTGAGCGACTCAGTACCGGCGGATTCAAGAAAATCAGATTAGATGGAGTATTCGGGAGCTGCCCAGACTACAACTTCTGGGTGCTCATAGAAGCGATAGCCCTGGCCGCGTACAGTGCGCACGGTATTTGCCAAACGCCCTAGTTTAGAACGCAACCGGCGGATGTGAACGTCAATGGTTCGCTCATTAGGAATTTCTTCGGCTTCCCGCCAAAGACTGTTGAGCAATTCATCGCGACCCACGGTACGCGCAGCGTTTTCTACCAGGTAGTTCAATAGCTCAAACTCTTTATAGGTGAGGTTGAGAATCTCGCCGTCCAGGAATACTTCGCGGCGGGAAAGGTCAATCAAGACGCCGACGTTGTGCCCGGGCGCGTTGTCCTGACTGGACTGCTGAACCATGAGGTGCGACTCTGGCTGATGGTGCACTGCAGTAGGGTCGCCCAAAGCGTTGCGCACTACCTCTAGATCCGAACCTTCGGCATCCGATGGGGCAAGCGCAACGGCTGCGTAAGATTCAGCTTCAGGAGCCAAGTTATGGGCGTATGCACGTAGATCTTGCACAATACGAACCAGTGAAGTGCCGTTTGAGGCAGCGGTTTCTTCGGACAGACCAACGTAAATCACAAACCCCCGAGCCTCATTCTCAGCCTGCTGCTGAGGACGCGCGGCGGTTTGTTCTATTTGGCTTGTTGCCATGGGGCGCAAATTGGCAGGTGACAGATGGGCTCGACCCTCCCCCATGTAGTAGGGTTGAGCTCCAGCGCGCTGAGCATTATTACGACCGCGCTGGGAAATATGCACGTATCCGGGAGCACCTGACATGAGATTACCTGCTTCGTTGAAGTGGGATGCGGCAATCTTGAAATCGTTCCCTTAAAACCCACAGTGGAGTGTAGAAGTTCTTCGACGACGCCTCATCGCTTTACTTCTTCAATCGTGGTCTGAATCTCTCAATAAATCAAGTAATAAATGTGTCTTTTTTGAAGGAAACAGCTATTTAAGGGGGATTCCCTCCCCGCCAAAGGCCTAAGTAAACTTCATAAAATGTGAATAGAAATACAAAAATTCTTTATTTATACATCTAGATACTTAGTTTTAGGCACGGCTCAAATCTGGTAAATTTATATTTTCCTGAACAACACCTGAGTTAGACTGCTTGTCAAGAGGCTTGACGAAAAAACTGATTTTACTCCTCAGATATTTTATAGCGAAAGTAGCTTGTCTCGAATCCTAGACCTTCAGGCACATCGTTTTCCCACACAAAACAACACTGTGGCAACCACCTAAAACCACCCGCTCTTCAACTCGCTCCCCCATCAATCAACCCGTCACTAGTAGTAAGCGTTCGGAAAGTCTTAAGATCTATCCCCTCCCACCGGGAACCTAGGGGCAAAAACCAGATACCCCACATGAAAACAGCACGTGGAATCGCAAGGATTGACCACCGCAAGCAGCAACCCGCCTACTCCTCCAAGATGCATCGACACTCCAGAAACGTCGCCTCACTAACACCTTGAAACTTCCCAGGTAAAGGTTAGGTAACAAACTGCATATATACAGTGATGAAAAGCGCCGTAAGTAAAGCAAAGCTTCACTTACGGCGTTTAGTGATTTACATTACTTCTCGATTATTCGGCCAGCCCATACAGGCGGTCGCCGGCGTCACCCAGCCCCGGCACAATATAAGCTTTCTCGTTCAATCGCTCGTCCTGAGTCGCCAAGAAAAGATTAACGTTCTCCATGCCTGCCACTCCCTGCTGAAGCGCCTCGATACCCTCAGGAGCACCAATAATGCACAAGCAGGTAATGTGGTCGGCTCCGCGTTCACGCAGAAATTTAATGGTTTCAATCAAGGTGCCACCAGTTGCCAGCATGGGATCCAAGACGTAAACCTGACGACCGGTTAAGTCCTCAGGCAGGCGCTCCGCGTAGGTCACGATATCTAGAGTTTCCTCATTACGCGCCATGCCTAAGAAACCCACCTCAGCGGTAGGTAGCAACTTGGTCATACCCTCCAGCATGCCCAACCCCGCGCGAAGGATGGGAACCACCAGCGGACGGGGGCTCGCCAACATACGCCCCACGGTCTTTGCCACGGGAGTTTCAATCTCACGTTCTTCTGTACGAATACCGCGAGTTGCTTCATAAGCCAGCAAAGCAACTAGCTCTTCTACCAGCTGACGAAAAATGGGCGAAGGAGTGTTCTTATCACGAAGAACTGAAATTTTATGGTCTACAAGAGGGTGATTAAGAATGGTAATCTGCATACCTTCAAGCTACCACTTTTCCAAGTTCCCATGCGTCAGAAAAAGGGGCAAAAGAAAAGCCCCCGAGTAAGAGAGAACTCGGGAGCTTTCGCTGGCGGTGACGGAGGGATTTGAACCCTCGGTACGGGGTTACCGTACACAACATTTCGAGTGTTGCACCTTCGGCCGCTCGGACACGTCACCAACTGTGGATACTTTACTCGCAGTTTGCTAACTTCTCAAACTTTTAACTCTCTGTACGGTGTTTAGTGAGAAATATAAGCATCAATAGTTAACATGACGGCGCGAGTGGCGTCCTCAGCGGTTCGCGAAGCGTTGTGAATCTCATGATCCATGGAGAGCATAAAAGTTGAGCCAAAAATAGCTACCGCGATAGCCTCGGGATCTTGTGCTTTATCTACCGTGTAACGGGTGGAAATACTCCGTACGAGGTCTTCAAGCACGCTCATCAATTCAGCACGAATTTGAATCATAGTTTCAGACCACGACGCCTTGCCCTTCCAAACTTCTGCAATCCACAGGCGCGCAAAGCCCGGATGATTCTCCAAGTAGAGAAACGCTGACTTTACTGCCCCTCGTATTGCCTCACGCGGATCATTCTTTTGAGCACCCAGCAAGATTTCTTCTTTGAGAAGATTTGCTCCATACTGCAACAGCTGTTCGACCATGGTCTTCTTAGAACCGAAGTTATAGTAAACCGTTCCTTTAGAGACACCTGCCTTCAGAGCGACCTCTTCCACTGTGGTAGAGGAAGGGCCTTTTTCGCTCATAATTTCCAAAGCTGCTTGAAACAGCTTGAGCTGAGTACGGTTGGTACGCCCGGGACGTCGAGAATCAGCGTTCACTACCGGGACTGGGTACTGAAATTCCTGCGTAGAGGGTCGTTGAATAGAAGAATTCATTAGACCGCGATCTCCGGGTTAAGTGTCTTGAGGGTCCAGGTACGGTTCTTTCGGGTTCCTAAATAACCTAAGAATAGCCCAATGAATCCCCACAAAAGCAACATTGCGATGATGACCGGCAGAGCCCCGAGGTCAATTCCATAGGCAAGTCTACGTACACCGCCAAGGGCGTATCCCATCGGCAGTACAAAGTGAAGCCATCTGATGGGATCAGGCAGGGTCTGATAGGGCATCATACCGCCCGCAGTAACCAGCTGGATAATCAAAATAATCAGACCCAATAGTTTACCTGGGGCATCGAGCAAAGCGACTAGGCCATAAATCACAGCGGTGTAGACCAGGGATACCAGAAGCAAGAAGAAGAACACCATGACGGGGTGTGCAAAGTTAAACCCTAGTACCTTATCAACGACCAGGTAGAGCAGGAATGCCTGCAAAATACCTACCACGCCAAAGGGTCCCCATGCGCCTATTGCAATGCGAACGGAGTTCGCGTTAGAAGCAAGGGCGCGGGTATTTTTAGGGCGCATAGTCTGCACCAGCATCAGAGCACCAATCCACAATGCAAGAACCATAAAGAAGGGTCCCATGCCCTCACCGTAGTTCTCTCCTGATGCCAAGGACGTCCGGTTGAGATCTACCGGGTTAGACATGGTTTCTGCAGTATCTCGTTGCTGGCTATCGGTCAGAGAAGGAATCTTTTTAACACCATCAGAGAGTCCAGTTGCCAATTCTCCTGAACCGTCCTGAAGATCGCCAGCACCCGACTGCGCTTGCCCGATTCCTGAATCCAGTTCAGAGGCGCCATCTTTCAGGCTGGTAGCGCCGTCGTCGAGTTTAGTAGCGCCAGAATTGAGATCCTTCTGACCTTCTAAAGCTGTCTGTTCGCCGTCAGCAAGTTGATGAGCGGAGGCTGCCAAGGTAGATGAACCATCGGCAAGTTTCTGCGTGCCGTCTGCAAGAGTAGACGCGCCTTCGGAGAGCTTGCCGGTGTTATCTTCTACCTCCTGCGCGCCATCAGCGAGTTGCTTCGCGCCGTCTCGTGCAGAATCTGCACCCTGCGAGAGTTTCTGTGCACCATCGTTGAGCTGCGTAGAACCATCAGAGAGTTTCTGGGCTCCATCATGGGCATCGCTGGCTCCCTGAGCAACAGACTGAGCGCCCTCATTAATTTGAGAAACAGCGCCAGTGAGGTCAGTAATCTTGGTGGCAACGGATGAAGTCCCGTCAGTAGCACACGAACTTCCCAGCTGTTCCAACCGCGCATCGACGTCGTCAATCACCTTATTATTGACGGCGGTAACATCGTCTTTCGTCTGCTGCGACGTCAAGGTAGCTACCAACTGATCTGCCTGTTGTTGAGTAAGCGTGCCATCAGCAACGAGCGGCTGAACCTGCTGCTTGAACTGCTGAGCAATTTGAGTGGTTACCTGATCAGTGAGCTTGGCTCCGGCATTACCTGTGCTCTTATTCTGTGAAATATCAGTGCAGACCTGATTTAGATCAGAGGCAACGGTATTCAAACCAGACTCGTTCAATTTCTGATTCAGTTCACTAGTTCCGGCAGCGAGTTGCCCTGCCCCGTCAGAGAGGTCTTTGGTTCCGCTGGCAAGAGCACCAGCGCCGGTAGATAGATCTTGAGTACCTGTTGCTAAGGTGCTCGCACCGTCAGCTAAATCGGACGTACCGTCGGCCAGGGAATCAGCTCCATCCGAAAGTTTTTTTGTGCCATCGTAGAGTTGGCTGGAACCATCAGCTAGCTTCTTCGCACCATCATTAGCATCGGAAGCACCTTGGCTAAGCTGGTCTGCACCGCTGGCAAGCTGGCTCGATCCATCTGCCAATTTTTGCTGGCCATCCACCAGCTGACCAGATCCATCTCGCAACTGAACTGTGCCGTCTTTGAGCGTGATAGTGCCTTCAGAAAGCTGGGAGGAGCCGTCTTTGAGCTGGTCTATACCGTCTTTCAACTTGATAGAACCGGCGTTAAGCTGATCCGCGCCATCTGCTGCATCTGAAATATTCGAGTGAATCTGCGTGAAGCTTGCCAGCATTGTATCTGCGGTTTTGTCGCCCACCTGTTGTGCTACGGAATTACGAATGGTGGTGCCGGCAGTTTTGACGATATTAGTCAAAATATAGTTATTGGCATCATTGGTAATAACTTCAATTCCAGCAGATTCCGGATTAAGGTTAGTCACCTTGCCGTCTGCATCGGGCTTAATCTCAGAAGTAGATTGCAGATTTTTCGTGAAATCCTGAGGAATAACCAAGGCAAACTGTAGGTCACCATCGGTAACTTTTTGCACGGCTTCATCTCGGGTAGCTACATCTTGCCATTGGAAATCAGCTGAGTCTTTGAGGTTTTTTTCAACGTCTTGACCCACCTTTTGGTAGTTTCCATTGGCATCAGTTGAACCACTATCGAGCATCACAATAGCCGCCGGAACATCGTCCATCGAGCCATAAGGGTCCCAGTTAGCGTAAAGGTAGATTCCGCCGTAGAGCAGCGGAATACAAGCCATTGAAAGCAGTACCAGTTTGGGCAGAATGCCGCCGCTTAACCGCTTCAGTTCGGAAAGTGTTACTCGTACGATACCCATTTATTTGGTTCCTTCTGTATCTGCAGAATAATTTTCCGCCTCTGTTGGCACAGGCAGATGATGTTCGTGCAAAGTTTCATCGTTAGCCACGCTCCCGTTCAAAGACTGAGGTTCAGTGGAAGAGAGCTGATTTTCAGAAGAATCTTCTATTACCTCATGCCATATCACCGGAGAATGTCGGATTGAAGCCTCGTCAAATTCTTCGTGCGCGTTACCCACTACAGCTCGTTTACCGGTCCATTCGCTAGAAATATGTGGCACCACGGCAATCACGATGCGAGGGTGTTCGGGATCCTCTGCAAGTTCCTGCAGGTAGGGCAACCACATATACGTATGGTTGAGGTGGCGGCTTGGTGTGTCAAAAACTAGCAAGTCAGCTTTATCGTAGCTACGTGCCAAGGCGCTCATGAGACGAATGTTTTGTTCACCGCTGACTTGCTCAATCCATAGGTTATCGAGCTCTTCAAGACCATTTTCTTCAAGCCACTGTTTACTACGAGGTCTGCTAAATGCCGAAAGTTGGTAGCTGAGCATTTCCGAAACGTAATCGTGCACGCGCATGAAGTTTTCGGGTTCGTTGACATCGGGAGAATCGATTAGTTCCGAGCGCTTGCGCAACTGCTTGCGACGAATTTCTTTTCTTACTGAGTGCTTGCCTTCTGCGCGGCTAATGCTTCCACCTGATGGTTTCATTCGACCGGTCAAGGTCAAAGAGAGCGCCGTTCGCTCCAGCTGGCTATCGGCCTGGATAATGATAACTTCACCGGCTTCAACCTCAAAGCTTGTCGGCCCAAAGAGAGCGTTATGGCGTCCCTTTGCCCAAATATTGTTGATGATCAGCATGCGCCCACTTTCAAAATATATATTGCAGTTACCACAAAATTCTAACTTGAACCGACCAGTCAGTTTACAGAAAGGAGGTGTGAAATATTAGACCGCCCTCTGCGGCGTATTTCACAAAGGTGGCTAGGGGCGATGCTCTTTAAAGAACACACGTAAAATTTCAGCGCATTCTTGCTCCCGCACCCCAGAAATTACTTCAACGGTGTGTGGGTATCGCCTATCCCGCAGAACATCGTACTGGCTTCCAGCTGCGCCCATCTTTTCTTCCCATGCCCCCATCACGACGCGCGGGATCCGCGCCAACAAAATAGAACCCGCGCACATGAGACAGGGCTCAAGGGTGACTACCAGCGTGCAATCCTCCAATCGCCAGCTTCCCCGCTGGCGAGCTGCCTGGCGGATTGCCACCACTTCAGCATGAGCGGTGGGATTATGGTCTACTTCGCGGCGGTTATACCCTTGCCCGATTACCTCACCGGCGACGTCCAGAACTATTGCACCAATCGGAACATCGCCGTTTGCTGCCGCTTCTCCGGCCAAGATGAGCGCCCGATCCATCCACTGTTCATACTGTGGATTCGTTACTCCCCGGGCACGAACAAAATCACCGGGGGCGGAGGGAGCCAACTCACCCGAGACATTCTGGGAGGGAACTGAGGCACCCGAAGAAGCCCTAGTTTTTGAACTCTTCATCCCGACTCCTAATGGGTCGAAGCCAACGCAAACGGCAACACTGTTGAAGCCCCCGCTTGCAGGAGCTGGCGTGCTACTACAGTGAACGTCCAGCGTGAATCCACCACGTCCGTCACCAACAAAACTGAAACCGGATTCTCGCGCAAGAACTCTTCCACCTCCTGAGGAATCTCAAAAGAGTGGAAAACACCGGCACACCGAAAAACCGAGTTACCGCCGAAGTGTTCCGAGGGCGCAACAGGTTGCACGCTGCCCAAATCTTTGAGTTTTCCCACCGCGCCCAGCCCGCGCGCCAGCGAATCAGCCAGCTGGGGGCGCGTGGGGGATGGAATGGAAATCACCGCAGCCGGACGCTCGGGCCAGTCCCACTCCCCCAGAACCTTGACCGCCGCGCGTCCAAGATCAGCAGGAACCGGGCCGTCCACAGCAACGCCTGCGGCATCAGTGATAAAGATTTCTCGCAGCCGGTTACCCCAGCCTAAATCGGAAAGGCGGGCCACAGACCTCCCTGCTTCAGCCCGCAAAGCTGGGGGAATTCTGCCCTTCACCGGGTTTCCGTTTTCTGAAATATTCAACCGGTCCATTCCAGTGGGCCACATGCCCCGCGGCTCAATGACCACGCCTACCCTTTTGAGGTTATTTTGAGCTACCTGAGCGGCTTGTTCGCTTGTGGTTTGCGAATACCAGGGACCTGCGCACACGTCGCACTGTCCGCATGGCTGAGCCGACATGTCGTCGAGCTCACGAGCAAGAAACACCATGCGGCATACATCGGTGTGCTCATAGTCCAGCATCGCCTGCTGTTCCTGCTGGCGGGTAGCTGCCACGCGGTCATAACGCGCCTGGTCATAGACCCAGGGTTGACCGGTCGATACCCAACCGCGGCCCGCCCGTTCTACTGCCCCTTCTACTGCCAAGACTTTCAAGAGCAAATCAATGGAGCTTCTTCGCACGTCAACCCGGGTTTCTAACGCAGGAACAGAAAGCGTCTGCCCCGCCGCTGTAGACTCAGCGAGCGCATTCAAAAGCCGTGTGGTGTTTTCTTCAGTAGGCATCGATGCGGTAGCGAAATACTTCCAGATTTCTGTGTCTTCGCTGCCGGGAAGAAGCAGAACATCGGCGTTGATGGCTCCGCGGCCGGCGCGTCCAACCTGCTGGCAGTAGGCAACTGCCGACGACGGCGCCCCCAAATGCACCACGAAGCCAAGATCGGGTTTATCGAAGCCCATGCCCAAGGCGCTGGTGGCCACAAGAGCCTTGACGCGGTTGTCCTTCAAAGCGCTCTCGGCTTCAAGACGCTCATCGGGGTCTGTCTTACCCGTGTACGCGAGTACCTCGTAGCCAGCTTCACGCAGAGCTGCAGCGGTGTCTTCGGCGGCAGACACAGTCAATACGTAAATAATGCCCGAACCTTCGAGCATTCCTAAGTGTTCAACCAACCAGGCAACGCGCTCAGATGAATGCTTGAGCTGAAGAACGCCCAGACGCAGGGAATCGCGTGAGAGGGGGCCGCGCAGAATGAAGACCTCCTGAGAAAAATCTGGCGTCTGTTCTCCTCCCCCGTGCACGTTCAGCTGCTCAGCGACGTCCTGCACCACTCGCTGGTTAGCAGTAGCGGTAGTGGCCAGCACCGGAACGCTCGCCGGTAATTCAGCAATGAGATGGCGGATACGTCGGTAGTCGGGGCGGAAATCATGCCCCCAGTCAGAGATGCAGTGCGCTTCATCAATAACCAACAAACCCATACGCGCTTGGATACGCGGCAGCCATTCGGTGCGGAAGTCTGGGTTATTTAGACGCTCCGGGCCGATGAGGAGCACATCCAGCTCACCCGCTTCTAGTGCCGAGCGGATCTCTTCCCACTCCGTCACATTCGATGAATTCACCATCGCCGCACGCACACCCGCGCGCGATGCCGCCTCTACCTGATCGCGCATCAGTGCCAAAAGCGGCGAAACAATTAACGCAGGCCCCGCCCCACGACGGCGCATCAGCAACGCAGCAATAAAATACACTGCCGATTTACCCCAGCCGGTTCGCTGAATCACCAACGCCCGACGGCGTTCAGCAACCAGCGCCTCAATTGCCTCAAACTGCCCATCGTGGAATATTGCCTCAGGGTTACCGGTCAGCTTACGCAACAGCTCCAATGCTTCGGAGTGCAGGGCAGAATGGTTCTGGTCGAAAGTCATACCCTCAGTCTAAAGGCGCACCTCGATTCAAAGCTATCGAGTTATCCACAGGCGATTTTTGCAGCTCGTAGTAGAAACCACAGCAGACCCACAGCCCGGGCACACCTCCTCGCACAGGGAGCAGAGTAAGATTTCACCTCAGATAGACCCTTATTCTGAAAGAGTTGCCTGTGTCCACTTTGCTTGCTGCGGCGTCGTCCATTGACGTTGCCCACGCCCCCGTTGCCCTCCTGGGTATCGATATTGAACAAATCCTTGAAAATTCTGGCCCTTGGGCTTTGGCTGTTGTTGCGCTCATCGTGTTTGTTGAATCGGGTGTTCTCTTCCCTTTTCTTCCTGGCGATTCGCTGTTGTTCACCCTCGGTTTGCTCCACACGCAGCTTGGCCTCAATATTTGGCTGACTTTGGGTGTTTTGCTGGTAGCAGCTATTGCTGGCGGTCAGATTGGCTACTTCCTAGGGCACAAGTTTGGACGCCGCCTTTTCAAGCCTGGCGCGCGCATTCTGAACACGAAAAACCTTGCGGCGTCGGAAAATTTCTTTGCTAAGTACGGCGGTAAGGCACTGGTTCTGGCACGTTTTGTGCCCGTTGTTCGCACCTTCGTGCCGCTGGCTGCCGGTGTTGCTAACTACCGCTACCGCGACTTCCTCAAATGGAACGTAATCGGCTCGGTGCTGTGGGTGGTTCTGCTGACCGTTGCCGGCGTTCTGCTCGGTGGTATTTCGTTCATCCGCGACCACATCGATGTTATTGCCATCATCATCGTTGTCGTCTCGCTGCTGCCGATAGTAATTGAGTTCATGGTTGAGCGCCACAAGGGCAAGACAACAGTTGAGGTTCTCGAGGAAGAACTCTAAACCTCGCCACTTCATTTTTTACAGAACCCGCCGACTTGTCCTAGGACGAGACGGCGGGTTTTGTCGCTTATGAAGTTGTACCTCAACAGCGAATTTCATGCACCCTAGGGCTTATAAAATTGGCCTTGAGACACCTCTTTGGTTGACCGCCCCCCAAGTAAGTCCTCTTAAAAGCAAACGAATCCCAGTTTTCCTCCTCCGGTATGAGGTTTTAGTAAGTAACCCCTATTAGGCTAGAGCGTGCGGGCTCTTTGACCCCGCGCTGCCGCCACCTGCGCTTCTCCCCGGTGGCAACCTTAACGAACCGCACAGATGAGATAGTCGGAGCCGCCCTCGTGAACACCCTCGGCAATTCAACCGCTGACACTTCTACTTCCCGTCTCTCCCCCGAGGGCCTCACTAGCGCGGAGGTTCAGCAACGTCGCGATGCCGGGCTCACTAATACGCAGGATCATTCGTCTTCTCGTAGCACTTTCACCATCATTCGTTCCCATCTCTTCACCCTGTTCAATCTGATTTTGGGGTTGTGCGGTCTCGCGGTGGTCATGTTGGGTCGCTGGCTCGATACCCTATTTTTGTTGGCAGCTATCGCAAACGTTGTCGTCGGATTTGTGCAAGAGTTCTCTGCTAAACGCAAACTTGATCAGATTGCGCTGTTGCGCCGCGACCCTGTAGTGGTTTTGCGCGACGGAACCCGCCAAAAAGTTGGTATGGAGGAGTTGGTACAGGACGACGTCGTGGTGCTTTCCCGCGGCGATCAGGTGCCCGCCGATGCCGAGGTGCTAACCTCCGACGGCCTGGATCTTGATGAATCTATGCTGACCGGCGAGAACGATCCAGTGGCGAAACGTCCCGGCGACAAGGTACTGTCTGCTTCGGCGGTCGTCGGTGGAACCGGGCGCGTGCGCGTCTATGCGGTGGGCGAGAAATCCCACGCCGCTAAGCTCGCCCGAGAAGCTAAAAAATTTACCGCTATCAACTCTGAACTACGCGCCGGTATGGAACGAGTGGTCAAGTGGATTACATGGGCGATTATTCCGATTATCGCAATTGTGCTCAATGGCCAGATGGTTGCCGCTGGCGGCTGGTCTCATGCGTTAGAAAGTGGGGCGTGGCAGGACGCTCTGATTGTGGCGGTTTCTTCTATTGCCTCGATGATTCCTCAGGGTCTTGCGCTGATGACCACTATTTCGTTTGCTACGGCGGCGGTAAAGCTTGCGCAAGATGATGTTCTGATTCAGGAGCAACCTGCGGTCGAGGTACTAGCCCGAGTGGACGTCGTCTGCTTCGACAAAACCGGAACCCTTACTGAAGGTGGCGTCCGGTTCAACAAGACTCTTTCTCTTTCCGCAACCACCGAAAATGACGACGCTGCGCCCCTAGATTCCTCGGCGCAGGCAGCTCTTGCCTGGTTTGGCGCGGATGAAAACGCTAACCCCACGGCAGCGGCGCTGTCAGAAGGTTTCTCTGAGCCTCCTGCGGCAGAACCGACCGGTCAGGTAGCGTTCAATTCAGCCAAACGGTTCTCCGCCGTCGAGTTTGAAGAATCTGGTGCGTGGATATTGGGGGCACCGGAGGCTTTGCTATCTGCAGATTCCCCCGAACGCGAGCGAGCAAAAGACCTTGCCGCAGGGGGATTACGCACCATGGTGCTTTCCCATGCAACCAAGCTCATGCGTGATGCCAAGGGGCAGCCGGCGGCAGAGATTCCCGCAGGCACAGAACCGGTTTGCTTTGTAACCTTCCGCGAACAGGTACGCAAAGAAGCCCCTGCCACTCTCGAATATTTCCGCTCCCAAGGTATCGATTTGAAGGTGCTTTCTGGCGATAACCCGCACACGGTCGCCGCCGCTGCTCAACAGGCCGGTATGGATATTTCTGCCGGCGCGGTTGATACTTCGCAGTTGCCCGACGATGGTACTGAGCTCGAACGCGCCGTCATGGACCACGCCGTTTTTGGTCGCGTGAATCCCCAGCAGAAAAAGAACATGGTGTTGGCTCTGCAACGCAACGGTAAGACGGTTGCAATGACGGGCGACGGCATCAACGATGCCCTGGCGCTCAAACACGCTGACCTCGGCATCGCCATGGGAAACGCGGCCCCCGCTACTAAGGCAGTCTCGCGCATGGTTCTGTTGGACGGGCGCTTTGACCGTCTGCCCAGTGTTCTTGGCGAGGGTCGCAAAATTATTGCCAATATCGAGCGAGTCACGAACCTCTTCTTGTCCAAGACGGGGTTTGCGATTCTTCTCGGCATCGTACTGGGTATTCTGTGCTGGGAGTTCCCATTCTTGCCACGCCAGTACTCCACCGCCGACCTACTTATGGTGGGCGGCCCAGCATTCTTTATTACGCTCTTCCCCAATACTCGCAAGTATGTTTCGGGGTTCCTATCCCGTTCTTTACACTATGCGATTCCCACCGCGTTCATTATCACGGCCATGCTGGTTGGAGTGAATTTTGTAGGACGCTCGCTCGGTAGCGCGGTGAGCTTGCAGCAGGTTCAGACCGCCACCTTTATAACGCTAGTGCTGATGGGCGTTTACAACATCACCACGGTCATTCGCCCGCTCAAACCCTACCGGTTCGCTCTGATTGTGCTGATGTATGCGGGTATGGTCGTGGCTATTCACCTACCGATTTTGGCGGCTTACCACCAATTTGAGATTCCCTCCGGCTCATTACGCCTTTGGGCATGGGGCTTAGGTTTGCTGGGTATCGTACTCATCGAAATTAATCTGCAGTTGCACCAGCGCTGGCTGCGCCGCAAACACCCAGAGACCGTGCGGGCCCTTAAAAATGCTCAGGCATCCTAGGAAATTCTCATAAGGCAGAACATACCGCTAGCCGACACAGCATCGACAAGCGGTCCTTCTCACTTCCAGCGGGGTAAATATCTGCTGTTGCGCCAGCGATTACCCCGGGTGTAAAGTAAATTTCAAATGCGTTGAAAAACGTACACATATCAGGATTGTTACTGATTTTGCAGGCAAGACCTGAGTTGTATCAACTCGTGAAGCAGCGGAGCGAAAGCCCCTCATGCATAACACTCGCGAGTTCCCGTTGACCACTTTGGTGGTGTACTTGCGGCTCCCATACCCGCAGTCTATCCAAACGGGGAATCATCGATACAGCTCGGGTCTTTTTTGTATTCTCAGGCAGCTATGCACCGGCAATCCCCGTATTCAGAAATGGATCAGCATGAACAACTCCCAGATGGGTG
This sequence comes from Rothia sp. ND6WE1A, assembly GCF_001683935.1. NCBI lineage: Bacteria > Bacillati > Actinomycetota > Actinomycetes > Micrococcales > Micrococcaceae > Rothia > Rothia sp. ND6WE1A. Next base: position 43,460 of record NZ_LXTU01000061.1, read on the forward strand.
AGCAGATTCTCGAAGGCCTCGGCGGCCCTGAGAACATCTCGCACTTCACCCACTGCGCCACCCGCTTGCGCGTTACCCCCAAGTCTCACGGCGCTATCGATAAAGACAAAATTGAGAGCACCCCCGGCGTTCTTTCCATCCTTGAACAATCTGGCCAAACCCAGGTTGTGCTGGGCGATAAGGTTGAGGGCGTTTACAACGAAATGCTCAAACTTCCCGGCATGAAAAACGTAGGCGAAGGCACCGTTGACGCCGACGACAACGACGAAAAGAAAGCGGGCGTTTTGACCCGCGTCTTCGACGTCCTCTCCGACGCTTTCCGCCCCATCCTGTGGGCGCTGCTGGGTACCTCGATGATTCTGACCCTCATCGTGTTCTTGCAGCAGCTAGGCTTCTTCGGAACCTACACCGACCTCACCGGTCAGGTAGTGAACATCGACATCGTGAATGGCCCACGCCTTTCAGACCCAGATGCCGCAGCTTCTATGCTCAACGAATGGCGTTTGAAGTTCCCCTTCTGGTTCATTCTTCTGGCAGCGTCACTGTCGGTTCTGCAGTTCATGCCCATCATGATTGGTGCAACCGCAGCTAAGCGTTTGGGCGCCAACATGTGGGTTGGTGCAGCAATCCCCGCAGCGTTGATGACCGGCACCTTCCAGGGTTTCGCCGACGTCGCTACTGACGGCGTAGTCCAGGTCCCCTTCCTCGGCCTCACCATCCCGCTGTACGTTATGAACTACACCGGTCAGATCTTCCCGCCGTTGTTCGCAGCGGCACTGCTGGCACCGCTGGAACGCTTCCTCAAAAAGGTCATTCCAACCATGCTCCACATGGTTTTCGTGCCTATGCTATCCGTCCTGATTTTGGTTCCGCTCACCGCGTTCCTCATCGGGCCTTTCGGCATCAAGTTCGCACTTTTGATCTCTGACTTCATTGGCAACATCAACGAAATTGCTCCCTGGTTGGTAGGCGCGCTCATCGCTGGTCTGTATCTCTTCATGGTTCCCCTGGGTCTGCACTGGCCTTTGAACGCTGTCATGATTAACAACCTGCAGACCAATGGTTTCGACTTCATTCAGTCCCCCATGGGCGCTTACAACTTCGCTGTCTTCGGCGTAGTTACCGGTGTTGCGATCCGTGCTCGCCACAATAAGCTGCTTCGTCAGACCGCAACCGGTGCCGCTGTTTCCGGTCTGCTCGGTGGTATTTCTGAGCCTTCGCTCTACGGTGTGGTTCTGCGTTATAAGCGTGTCTTCCCGCTCATTCTTGTTCCCGCTGTCATCGGTGGCGCGCTGATTTCTATGCTGGGTGTCAAGTCCTACGCTTTCGCGTTCACCTCTCTACTTTCGATTCCTGCAATGCAGCCTGCGCCTCTCTACATGATTGGTTTGGCTGTTGCTTACTTCGGTGCTCTCGTAGGTGTTTTGATCTTCGGTTACGACTCCAAGACCTCCAAGAAGGCGCTGGAAGATGATGCTACCGAGGGTGAAACCGTAGCCGATCGCGTGGAAGATAATAAAACTTCTTCTGTAGCTGCCGGTCTTGCCGGTGCAGGTGTAGCGGGTGCGGCTACCGCATCTGCTGGTGCGCACCGATCGGCAGACCAGGCATCCGGTACTACCACTGCGGCATCGTCCTCAGATTCTGCAGCATCCGCAGATCTGCCTTGGGCTGGCTCAAACAACTCTGGTCTGGATGTTCCTGCTCCTCTTGCAGGACGCGCGATTCCTCTCGCGGAAGTTCCTGACCCCATCTTTGCTGGCGAAAAGCTCGGCAAGGGTGCGGCAATCGAGCCTTCGGGTAACACCGTGTATGCACCCGCTGCGGGCAAGGTTATTGCGACTTTCCCCTCCGGACACGCGGTTGGTCTGCGCTTGGATAACGGTGCAGAGCTCCTGATTCACGTGGGTATCGACACTGTAAGCCTCAACGGTCAGGGATTTGATGTCAAGGTAACTAAGGGTCAGCAGGTTGAAGCTGGTCAGGCACTCCTCAGCTTTGATCGCAAGGTCATTGAGGACGCCGGATTCCCCCTCGTCACCCCCGTTTTGGTGACCAACACCGTGAAGTTCTCCGAGGTTTCGGCGAAAACCGGTGAAGTTGCTCCCGGCGATGATCTGATTCAGATTACTGCTTAAATCGCGGGCTTCCTAAGCGACTGACCGCCGTAGCGTGTTTTGACCAGGTATATCTGGTCAAAACACGCTACGGCGGTCAATTGTTTTAAATCTAGCGTTCTAACTCTAGAACCATATGCACATGATCAATCCCCGCTTCAAGGTACACGTCCCCCACCTGGGCAAACCCCGCAGCTGCATAGAGAGTGCCCGCGAGGTACTGCTGGGCCGAAATTTCGATGCGCTGGGCATCGGTATTTTCGCTAATCCAGCGGATACCTTCGGCAAAAATCGCTTTGCCCAGCCCGGTTCCGCGAGTTTCGGGCAGGACGGCGACTCGTCCAATCGTCCACGCGCCAGGAGTGATTTCGTGGGAATCGTCAGTGACGGTCTCCAAATCAAACATGCGCAGGTAGGCAATGACGCGCCCGTCGTCGGCCTTGACGAAAAGGTGCATGCAGTCGAGGTCGGCGTCGTCCGGTTCCTGCTCGGTAATTTTTTGGCCCACAGTAAAGACGAGCGCACGCATCACGTAAATGCTGTGTAGTTCTCGCAGGGTCAGCTCATCAAATGTTTTCACGTGAAACTGTGGGTTTTTCATGGAAAAAAGCGTATCACCGGGTAGCACATACGCTGCCCGGTGATATCACATAGTGGGGTTTAGCCGTAGATTGCTTTGCGCTGTGCATCTGCCGCTGCCACACGTTCCTGACCAACAGCGTTGAGGGTAATCTGAGCGTCCCCGGCGTTTGCTGCTGCGGCAGCACCAGGGATAGCCCACTTGACGGTGCCGCCAGAGTACTCCTGGACCTCGTACGTTACGCCGTTTTCAACAACGGTCTTTGCCGCAGCTACCGGCAAACCGATTGCCGAAACCTTGCTGTGCAAACCTAACTCTCCCTGGCTCCATTCTTTGTACTGGTTGGTATCAGAGTATGAATCCCAGGCATCAGATTTCATTTGGGCAAGGTTATAACCGAGCCAGCGCGATGAAAAGACGGGCGACCCGGCAACTGCATGGTAATCGCTACCGGCGGCGATGGTGTATGCAACGTTATCGCCTTCGTGGAGGTAGATTCGAGCGTTCTGTATCAAGCTGTAATCGGTGTAATCCCAATTGATAGCGGCCGGATCAACAGTTGCCGGTTCGTTATTGATGGTGAAGATATCGCCCTCTGCTGGGTCCACTACTACAGAAGCAGTATCGGCACCCCATACAGTAGTTATACGTCCCGCGGCGTCGGTAAACATGGTGGTGAGGTACTGGCTGCTACCGTGGCCGTCGGCACCTGCCCAACGCCAACCTGCCGGAGCGCCAAAGCGGTCAGGGTTCTTCAAATACTCGTTATACACCCGCTGATCCATTACGGTAGCGTGCCCGGTCTGCGCATCGTAAACGAAAACAGAAGTACCGCCCTGTTTGATGGTCAAACGGTCATTGACCGTCTTGTATTCCCCGGAGATTTTAGGCGTAAGATTCAGGCTTTCTTCCAGAGTCTTCAAACCCTCGGTGTTGAGCTGGGTCTTCACCGTGGTGTTGTCGCGCGAGAAAGTCAGGGTTCCGTGCTCGAAATTCTGCTGAGCAGTAGTGCCATTCCACACGGGGTTGCTGGTTGGCAGACCCAGGGCCTGGATAGCGGACCCCTCTGACCAGGTGCTTTTACCTGTCCAGTCGTTGAGCGCGGCGGTGTTTGTCTTGAGCCAGGGAACTTCGACGACGGCGGAGCCGGGAACCCGCGCGCCGTTGGCATCTGCGGCAGTTACGTAAGCTGTGGTATCGGTGATGGAAAGGAGAGCTCGCTGCGCTGGAATGAACTGTGCGGCGGTCCAATTGATATTTTCTGGGCCTTTCACAACGGGAGCGGTGTTTGCGGTGAAGCAGGCACGAGTTTTGGCACGTTGTGCCATCCATGTCTTAGCTTCAGGGCTCTGCAGATCGATTTTAGATCCAGGCTGGGTGGCCTGGTCAACTACGACTAGCCATCGAGTCTTACCGGAGGTAGTGGTGACGATTTGACCGCAGTAAGAGCTCTTCCAAGAGGAGCTCTCCAGGGCGCCTAACTGCGCAGGGCCACCAGCCTGTTTGAAACTCTGCATCTCAGCGGAGTTAGTGAGGGCTTTGGCACCGGTGGAAGGACGCCAGGTGACGATACCTGTTTTAAATTCCTGGGCGCATGTTCCATTAGAAAAGCATTCTTCTGCGCTGGTGGGGGTACCTAATTGTTTGGCGTGGGAGGTAGCGAATGTTGAGATTGCGCCCTGCGATGAGGTGGGGGCAGCATGAGCCATTGTGGGCGCTATTCCAAACAACATAGTCGCTGAAATAAATGCTGAACCGATTTTGAGGGTGTTCTTCACGAAAGGGGTCTCCTGATAAGACGTATAAAAGTTTTTTACTGTGGTTGCGATTGAAGATACTGAGGGGAAACGAAGTAAGAAAGCAATATAATTTGAGCTTTGTACTATCGATTATTAGTAGTTCACCACTGTTTCTCCTAGTCATACACACTTTTTAGGCAATTTACCCCCTTAAGTGTCTACATTTTCTGAATTCTTTAGGGATTGATTTTCGATATTTCTTTAGGTTCAGCTAGCACGGTGCTAAACTATGAATCGTTCTATTGCCTACGGAAGGTTCTGCATTGGATTCTGCAGCGTTTATTCGATAACCGCTGAAGCACCCGTCTTCAGCTTAATCTCTAGCGAAAGACGCTTATCCATGCATATTTTTAATACCTCCGTGCCCTCTCTTTCTTTTACTGATTTATCCCTATTGTGGGCAGACGGTACCCCCTGTTTTAATCATCTTTCCGGTACTTTCCCACCGGGAATAACAGGGCTAATCGGCGATAACGGTTCGGGCAAGTCTTCTTTATTGAAAGTACTCGCAGGGCTCATCGAACCTAGCTCAGGAGAAATCAGCGTGCCTGATGCCGTCGCCTACTTGCCGCAAGATCTTGGTCTTTCGCAGCACTCTACGATTGCAGAGCTGTTCGGCATTGCAGAGGTTCTCTCTGCCCTCGATGCGATAGAAGCCGGCGAGTACGACCCTGAACTTTATGACATCATTGGCGAGCAATGGGACATCGCCGAAAAAACGCTGAGTACCCTGGCCTCGGCAGGGTTTGAACCAGCAAAGCAGGAACAATCCCAGACTTTACTAACTCGACCCCTGACCGAGTTTTCTGGTGGCGAGGCGGTAACTGCCGCCGTCGTCGCGCTGTTACAGTCCGCCCCTGATGTTGTGCTCCTCGATGAACCCACGAACAATCTGGATTCAACCGCCAAAGCACGGCTCATTCACTTGCTAGAAGAACTATCGTGCCCGGCAATTGTGGTGAGCCACGACCGTGATCTTCTGATGCATGTTGACCAGATTGCTGAACTCTATGAGGGGAACTTGCGCTTCTTCGCGGGAAATTTCGAGGTGTATCGGGCTGCTCTTGATACCGAGCAGGACGCCGCCGAACGCCATGTGCGCGAGGCAAAGGCAGACGAAAGACGCCAAAAACGGGAGCGCATCGAAGCAGAAACCAAAATAGCGCGTGCTGAACAAGCAGGTAAGAAAGCGGTAGCTAACAAGAAAAAAGCGCCCCTAGCTTTAGGGCTCGATAAGATGTCTGCCCAGCGTAGCTACGCGAAAACCCGGCAGGTGCATCAGAATCGCTTCGATTCTGCGGATGCGGCTAGGCGCGAAGCTGAGAGCAAGGTTCGCGAGTATGAAAGTATCTATTTGGACTTACCCGCTACTTCCTTGCCCGTGGGAAAGAAAGTTTTGGAATTACAAAAGTCTTCTGAGCTGAAGAAAAGCGACGATTTACCTGAGCAGATTATTGTGGCTGGCCCCGAACGCTGGCGTATTGCCGGGGAAAACGGTTCGGGAAAAAGCACGCTTATTCAGGAAATCCTTGGCGTGCGCGCGTCTTCTGCTCCGGTGCCGGTTTATCGGGCAGAGTACTGCATTGAGAACGTGGGGTATTTGCCTCAGCGAATTGAGCTAGAGACCGGTTTGAACATGCTGGAAATGGTCGGGCGCGCCAACCCTATGATGAACGAACAGCAGATTCGTGATGCTTTGGCTCGTCTGCTCTTTCGCCGCGACCGGGTGCTTTTACCGTCTGAAGCCCTGTCCGGCGGGGAGCGTTTCAGGGTGGCGCTTGCGCAGATTTTATTGGCGCAACCGGCGCCGCAGCTCCTCATTCTCGATGAGCCCACGAATAACTTGGATATGACATCGGTGGATTGGCTGGGGAGTGCCCTTAAAAATTATGAAGGTGCTCTGTTGCTCGTGAGCCATGACGAGTACTTCTGTGAGCAACTCGGGGTGCAAACGCTGGTGGACTTAACCCCTCGTGAGATACCAATAAATTCCGCCAACAGCAGCTAGAGCAACAACCCAGGAGGCAATCCGCTGCGCCGTTGTCTCTTGGGGCAAGGTAAGGACGTTGCCCCAGTGGTCGGGGAATTCTTTCGACCTGTTAAGGTATTGGAGCAGAAATGCTATTGCGACCATGATGCCTATAACGACGAGCGCTACGACGGCGCGGAAGAGAAACATACTTGAAGTATAGAGCTGCGTTTTGCGTGCCGAGAAGATGGCTGGTCCCGTCTGGGTCACTAAATCAGTGGAAGTGCACTTATTTGAGTGCACTTCCACTGATTTAGTGACCCACCGGCTGTGAGGCCCCCTTCTAGTCGTCCTTTCCTCTACGAAGGGCTGCACGGGCTCGCTCGCGGTTGACGGCGGCAATCGCCGAAAGCGGGATGCCAGCGGGGCAGGTCACTGCGCATTCGCCGTAGACCGAACAGGGTCCAAAGGATTCGTCGATTTCTTGGATAATCGAACGAGCTCGCTTAGAGCGTTCTGGTTTGCCCTGCGGCAAGGTGGAGAGGTGGTTGAGCACCGAACCTGCAAACAGATTCGCAGCACCATTAGGGCATGCCGCGATGCACGCTCCGCACCCAATACAGGCAGCAAAATCAAGGGCTTTTTCAGCCCGGCCGTGCCCAATCTGCATGGAGTCGGCGTCGGCAGCAGTGCCGGCGTCCACCGCCACAAAACCGCCCGCCTGAATCACGCGGTCCATGGCCGATCGGTCCACTACCAAATCGCGGATGACGGGAAACGCCGCCGAGCGCAGCGGTTCCAACCGCAGTTTCTGCCCATCCTTAAAGGAACGCAGATGTTGACGGCACGACGGCGTGTTGGGCACCGGCCCATGAGGCTGATCGTTGACCGTGATTCCGCAGGTTCCGCAAATGCCTTCACGGCAGTCAGAATCATAGGCAATCGGCTCCCTCCCCTCAGATACCAGGTGGTCGTTGAGGTAGTCGATGAGCTCAAGAAGCGACATTTCTTCCTGTGCGCCCTCAATGGCGTGCTCTTCAAAGAACCCGGGAACATCAGGGTTTTCTTGGCGCCATACCTCAATGGTGAGTCTCATTTGTAATTCCTCGTCTGTAGTTCGATAGCCTCAAAGGTCAGGGGCTCGGCATGGCGAATATGGGAATAGTCAGGACCCATTTCCCAGGCGCTCACAAAACACCATTCCTCATCATTTCGTTGTGCTTCACCGTCGTCCGTCTGGAATTCTTCGCGGAAATGTGCGCCAGCAGATTCTTTACGGTCAAGGGCATCCACGCACATGAGTTCGGCAAGTTCCAGATAATCTTCTACGCGCCCAGCCCGTTCGAGTTCCTGATTGAACTGCTCGCCGGTTCCCGGCACGAAAAGCTCGCGATAAAATTCGTCGCGCAATTCACGAATCTCTTCGATGGCGCGGCGTAGCTTGGAGTCGTTTCGGCTCACCCCGCACCCTTCGTACAGGATTTCGCCTAGTCGGGCGTGAAAATGATCGGTGGGCACAGTACCTCGGATGTTCATGAGCCGGTCTATGCGCTCCTGCACATCGGTAAGTGTCTGCACGACGACGTCGTCCGCCACGTCTACCGGTGCCTCGCCCAGATGCTCGGCAAGGTAGTGAGGTACCGAATAAGGCAGAGTGAACCACCCATCCACACAGGCAGAAAGCAACGAATTCGCCCCTAAACGATTAGCACCGTGATACGCCCAGCCAGCTTCGCCACCCACAAACAAGCCAGGGATATTGCTCATCTGGTCATAGTCAGTCCACAAACCACCCATTGCAAAATGGGCACCGGGTGCAATACGCATCGGAACTTCGTGGGGGTCCTCGCCAGTAGCGTCACGGTACATTTCAAACAGATTGCCGTAGCGCTCATCTAGAACCTTCACGCCTAAGCGCTCTTTGGCATCCCGAAAATCTAGGTACACCGAATTCTTCAACGGCCCTACGCCGTGCCCTGCTTCAATCTGCTCACGAGCAGCACGAGAGGCAATATCACGCGGAGTCAGGTTGGCAAACGCCGGGTATTTCCGCTCAAGATAGTAGTCGCGTTCGTTCTCAGGAATATCGTTTGCCGCACGCGTATCTCCCGCTGTGAGCGGAACCCAAATACGCCCGTCGTTACGCAAAGATTCAGACATCAGCGTGGTCTTCGACTGGAATTTGGAGCTAATGGGCAACGCCGTGGGATGGAACTGAATATAAGCGGGCGATGCAAAATAAGCCCCACGCCGGTGCGCTCGCCAGGCAGCCGTACAGTTGGAGTTCTTTGCCAGGGTCGATTTGTGAAATACGTTGCCGTACCCGCCGGTTGCTAGTACGACGGCGTGAGCGGTTTCCGCACTGATTTTTCCTGTGCGGAGGTTGCGGGTCACAATGCCGACCGCGCGTCCGTCCTTCACGATGAGGTCCAGCATCTCCTCGTGTGTGTGCAGGTTTACTGTGCCCGCCGCTACCTGGCGTTGTAAGGCGCGGTGAGCTGAAACTTGGAGCTGCTGCCCTGTTTGCCCGCGTGTGTAGTAGGTACGTGAGACCTGGACGCCGCCGAAGGATCGAGTGGTGAGCTCGCCACCGTATTCGCGGGCGAAGGGAGCGCCTATCCCGTTCATATGGTCGATGACGCGCACGGATTCTTCAGCGAGACGGAAAGCGTCGGCTTCGCGACCGCGGAAGTCCCCACCTTTGACGGTGTCTTTGACGAACCGGTGAATCGAGTCGTTGTCTACCTTGCGAGCGCGTGCGGAGTTGATGCCGCCCTGCGCTGCCACCGAGTGAGCGCGGCGGGACGAATCGTGGAAGGTGTATGAGGAGACGTTGTAGCCGAGTTCGCCCAGTGCTGCGGCACACCCTGCGCCAGCTAGACCGGTGCCCACGACGATGACCTTGAATTTGCGGCGGTTCAGCGGGGAGACGAGTTTGTAGTCATCGCGGCGTCTCTCCCAGGCGGTAGCGGGGTCACCTTCAGGTACGTGCCCGCTGATGTCTTCCCCGTATGAAATATTGATGTCTGCCATTGGTTTTCCTCTCTATTCGCGTTAGCTCACGAGTCCGGTGAGTACCGCGATGGGAATAGTGATGTTGCCGAGCATGACGACGAGCGCGAAAAGTCCGCTGAGGAGCATGACGGTGGAGCGGGCTTTTTGCCCGAGGGTGATGCCGAAGTCGTTGACCGTGGCGTAGAGACCGTGTGCCAGATGGAGAAAGAGAATGACCATGGCGAGCAGGTAGAAGATTGCTACTGCGGGGCGGGAAAAACTGGCGATGAGGTTCTGGTAAGCAAAGCTGCCCGCCTCTGACCCGTGTTGAAAGTTTTCAGTGGCGACACCTATCCCGGCGGTGAGGTCAAGCAGGTGAAAGATGATGAAGAGCAGGAGTACGATGCCGGTAACTGGCATGGTTCGTGCAGTGAACGAGCTGAAGCCGTGCAGTCCTTTACGGGCAAATTTGCCGCGGCGAGCTTTTGCACGCGCGCTGATGACCCACGCACAGTAGACGTGCCCTGCTAAACAAGCCAGAAGGAAAAGCCGAAAAAGCCAGAGGAATCCCTCATAGGGCAATAGGGGTTCCAGGAGGGTGCGTAACCATAGCGCGTAATCATTGAAGTGCTCGGGACCTAGATAGACTTTGAGGTTTCCGAACATGTGCACCAGCACAAAAACGCCAAACACGATGCCGGTGAAAGCCATAATGTATTTGGCAAGAACGTTGCTGAGCCAGCGCGGACCGATCTGTTTTTGTGGGGTTCTTGTGCCAGCTCTCACTGAGGTGGTACTCATTTTCTGCCTGCTTCTTTCCGCTGGGGTGATACTTCTAGTCTTCTCCTAAAACTGGTTTATTTCAGCAGGAGGGTAGGGTTTCAAAGAATATGTTCAAGCATTACGTTTTGTCTGCTCTGACCTAAAGTATTTGAGAAGAAAACCCTGTTCTTATCAGGGATTATTGGGCAGAAAGCAAGCGCTTTAAAAACAAAAAACTAAAAAACTAAAAAATGATACATTGAAATTCAAAAGCTACTCGTTAAAGGAGATCTCGATAAACCCTCTAGCACTAGTTACCGGGGCCTCTGCAGGTATTGGTTTGAAGATTGCCCAGGAGTTGGCTGAGCGCGGTCACGACATCATCGCCGTAGGGTCTTCTGAACGTGTGAGTTCAGTCAGTGAAAAAATAACCGGTGTTCAGATTTACCCGGTACAAGCTGACCTCACCGCTGATGAGGGAATCGAGAAAATTTGGTCTACCTTCGAATCGCAGGGGCGCAACCTTGACGTGGCTGTGCTCAACGCCGGCAAGAGCCTAGGGGGATCTTTCCACGATACTGATCTTGATGAAGAGCTGTACATGCTCAATCTCAATGTGATCTCGCAGGTTAAGCTAGCAAAGCGTGTGGTGCGTCAGCTTGCTCAGCAGCGGGATGGGCGCATCTTGATTACCACCTCGATGTCTGCGCTCACTCCCACCCCGTTTGAGTCAATCTATGGGCCCACCCGTGCGTTCATGTATAGCTTTGCTCAGGGGTTACGCGAAGAGATGAAGGACTATAACGTTTCAGTTACTGCGCTCCTCCCCGGTGCTACCGCAACTGATTTCCACCACACAGCCAAGATGGATAACACCAAATTTGGAGATAATTCCTGGAAGAATGAGCCAGCTCTGGTGGCTAAACTCGGTGTTGATGCGCTCTTTGCGGGTAAAGACCACGTTATTGGCGGTTCCGAAGCAACTCAGAAGGACGCCCAGCGCAAGAGGACTATGAGCGATATCGAGAAAGCTGAGGAGTTCGCGCGCACGAGCCGTCCTAGCAAATAGGGTCTAACCCGCTTTTGCGTACATGCCCAAGCGTGGTTCCCCTGCACTCGTTAAGAGGCGAGTTTTCGCAAGGTGCTTGAGGAGTTTGAGATCCCGAGTTCCGGTTGCCGGGTTTGAATCGACGACGGCGCAACGGCCAATGGGTTGCCCCACAGTAATTATTTGATTCTGGAGATTAGCCGGTAAAAACCCGCGTTCGTTGCGAAGAATGAACGATTCTCCTTCCCACTTTTCTTCTTCGAACGGACGTTCTGTTTTGATAAGAAAAGTAGATCGGAATCGAGCCGCCTCGTGAACCAACGACGGATAATTTAGTTGCGATGCAAGCTCTTCGATGGTTGCTGATCCTATAAGAGAAAAAGGTGCGCCGAATAGGATGGCACCCGGTTCTACGAGAGCTAAGCTCACCTCTTGACGTAGCAAATCAGAGAATAATTGATTGACTGGCGTATCCAGAATGCCAAGCGTTACAGACCTGCCCCAGAAATCGCCGATGGCGGTTTCTTGTGGAACAAGTTTGACCTCTCGCCCTTTTTTACCGGGAAAAACGATGCACGCAGATGCCTTTTCTATATCGAGAAAGACTTCAATCGCCATCAGCTCAGGGTGCTGAACAGTGCGGATTACTTTTCTGCTCGTGATGTCTACCAGGCACAACCGACGATCCTCCTGCAAGAAACTATTTAATAAGTGGCCGCTACGTCGGTGCATATGCTGGGTGCCCTTCATCGGAGAATAACCGAAGCTACTTACTGTGAGGGTTTTCATAGTTTCAGCTTACCTATACCCCGGAAAAACCGAGATTCTTTCTCTGACAACCGGTTTCTCCCTAAATGAGTATGTAATATACCAGATTATAAGTAAGCTGATATTACAACCCTACGAACCGGAAAGGACATCATGTCTACACCTCAAAACCCCAATCACGGTGAAAAGCATAACGATGCCAGACCTTTTAAGCGTGAGCCCAATCGTGTTCTCCCTGAAGAACCTCCTGCCCAAACTACCCCCTCCAAGAAACCCGCTTGGCCATGGGTTATAGGTTTACTCCTTTTGAGCCTCCTCATCTGGGGCGGGTGCGCACTTGTGGGTAACGTCAGTAACAATGAGAGCGTACGGGTCGAATTAAAAACCACCTCCAGCACGAGCGGAACCGTATACTACGGTCCCGATGATTCTATTGTTGCCGAAGACTTTGCTGGAGAATGGGATAAGACGGTAGAAGACATCCGTCCCCAGGATAGCTACGGTTTACGCGCAAAGAGTGAAGATTCTTCAGCCACAGTTTCTTGTGAGATCTCCGTAGACGGCGTCGTCCAATCACAGGCGGAAGCTACGAATGGTGAAGAGGCTTCGTGCAAACTCCCCGATGAAATCAAGAAATAAAGGTTAACCCACTTCGGTGGCTTCTCATAGAAAAACCCGCTCTGGCTTGTCTTCACAAATCAGAGCGGGTTTTTCTATATTTAGTTGTGCGCCCTGTGGGGCTCGAACCCACGACCCACGGATTAAAAGTCCGATGCTCTACCAACTGAGCTAAAGGCGCTCCACTGTCTTTCTAAGAAAGTCAGCGAAAACAACTATACAGCACAGAGGCGGAAACCTAAAAATCCTGCGTGTGCAATGGGGCACATTAGTATAACCAGACCAGTTTTTCAGCAATTCTTATCCCTTCTCAAACACTCTTCATGCTTCTAAAATAGTCGCTATGCCTCATTCGCCCTGCCCCAACTCTCCCCGGCCGCACCGGCCCGTGAAATTCACCCCGGATAAGTTCACGCACTACATCGGTGGCGATGACCCCGCGGCTCTCCACGAGGCAGCTTATCGATCGGCGCACGCGATTTTACACAGAGGGCGCGCAGCCGACGACCCTCTCGTTACCGAACGGCTCGTAGAATTTACAGACGTTTTTGGCATCGACACCGTAGCCGAAATGTGGTCCCACTCCCCCGCGATTTCCTTACCTGGCGCTCTGTGGCGTATCTATGCCCTCCGAGATACCGTGCAGAAAAATGCTCAGCAAATCTCCGTGTATTACGAACGAGGCATGAACACTGACTGGGCGGCGCGCGTAGTGTCCGGCGTCGCTGCCCCTCCCACCGAACTGGAAATTATTACTACCACCGACGAAATCCTCACCGGCGCATACACCGGCGAGTTCGATATAGCCTTAGAACGGTTCGCTGCCTTTTGCCGAGTAGTTGCGGCAGGGGAAGAATCGACGGCTTACCTCATCGAGCCCGGAACTTACTCTTCTGAACCTCAGCGTGAACTCAATAATGACGCCGATTCTCGCCGTTCGACGCCAAGCGCCGAGGTGCAGGCTGAGGCATCCACCCGCGCGTCGTCACTCCGGGAGCATAGCCGCAAGCTCAAAGGAACTGCTGTGGAGCTGGAAACCGCCGCCGCCAAATGGCGGGCAGGAACCCTCGATAGCTAATAGCAACGTAAGAACGTTCACAAACTGCGCCTTGAAATTGACACTCTGGCTGAAAACGAGAAAACTAGTTAGCAGGTGTCAGGCTGTTAATAGGTAGCCCCGGGCTCCAATATTTAGCCGCTTCGAGCGGCCTTCCGCCGAGAGGCGCTCCCAGTCTGGCACCGCTAATTTTATAAGAAGAGCATGAGGTTCCTCTCCCCTTTTTCTCAAGTGGAGGGGAGCCTCCTTTCTTTAACCAACGTTTTACGCTCAACCGTCGCGTTTTACCCTTTGCGCCCAAAAATTCAATCAAAAATTATGGGTGGAAATGAGAAAATTGCGAGTTTGTTAACCCTAAGCAGTTATCTTTGAGGGAGCATATATAACCTGACGTTCATAAATCGACACCTCAAGGAGAACTCGTGTTCGAGCAGCTGTTCCCCCAGGAAAGCGCATCTTTAGAAGCCCTGGCGTCGCTCTCGAACCAGGTAGCTGATGCAGCCGCGCTTCTTTCGGAGATGGTGGGTTCCCATGGGAAAGAGAACTATCCTGAGGTGTTTGCCAACATGTTGGAGCATGAATCCCAAAGTCAGAATACTTTTTTTACCGCAATGACTCAGGTGCGTAGTTCTTTTGCGCCGCCGCTGCCGCGTGAAGATCTATACACTTTGGCGAACCACTTGATGAGCGCCGTCGAACGTTTGACGAGCGCCGGACATGTGCTTACCCTTCTTAAAATTGACAGGTTTACCTCCAACGCCACCACCTTGTTGGATTTAATTCAGCGGGAGGCAGTGCTCACTTCTGCCATTATTCCTCGTTTGGGTGAGCTCAAAGGTACCGACGAGTACTGGATGGATATGATTCGACTCTCCCGCCAGGCAACCCGAACCGGTGAAGTCTATAAGGCAGAGATTTTGGATTTATACAAGACAGATCGCTATCTCAAAACAGTTCAGTTTGTTGAAGAACTTACCGGAGCATCCCAAGCTATGCGCTCCGTCTCAACCCATATTGGTCGAATTATTGTGCAGGAATCCTAACCCGTGACTCTCGCACTGGTACTTCTGTGTTTTCTGGGGCTAGCAGGATTTCTTCTAGTCTCGGGATTCCACGACGCTCCAAACGCTGTAGCGGTTGCGGTGCGCACCCGCGCGCTCACCCCTAAATACGCTTTGACGATTAGCGCCGTCCTGAATTTTCTAGGTTTCATAGTTGCCGCTGTCCTGTTGACGCAACTGGCAAATCGCTGGTTGCTATTGCCCTCTAACGACGTGGGGCTGGCGATGCTCCTCACTGCGCTGATTGCCCAGATTAGTTGGGGTCTCATTACTTTTTGGTTGCGTATGCCTTCTTCGTCCACCCACGCGCTGTTGGGGGGGTTATTGGGGTCGTTGTGGGCAGCTCGCTCGGTAGGCTACTCACTAGGATTACCCTTTTCAGAGTCAACCCTCTCCATTTTTGGAATATCTCTGGTTTTAGTACCGGTCCTGATTTTCGGCACTGCCTGGCTTTTGGTTTCACCGCTATCTATGCTGGTTGCGCGATCTTACCCCCGACGAGTAAACAAAGTTGCCCGAAACGCGTTATCCATTGCCAACTCAATTATTTCGCTGGTCCACGGTATACAAATTGGTCAACGTGCCGTCATGATTTTCCTGATGATTTGCGTTGCTGGTTCTCTACCTGCCCATGGCTGGCCACTTGCGTTAGCGGGCATCATCAGTGCGGCAATTTTAACAGCAGGAACCTTGATGGGCGGCTGGCGCATTGGTCATACCTTCGCCTACAAAATGGTTCGCTTAGATCCGTTCCGCGGTGCTGTAGCTCAAGGTACCACAGCAACTTTTATGTTGTTGTGTCAACTGATTCTCAACACCCCAGTTTCTTCATCGCATCTTGCCGCTAGTTCGGTTCTAGGTGCCGGTTTAAACCAACGATTCAGTTCTGTCCGCCCAGGAATTGCCATGAAGCTTTTGCTCACCTGGTTTGCAACTATTCCCGCTGCTTTCTGCATTTCAGCGATTTTTATGCTGGCTCTTTCTCCTCTACTAACCCAGTAGAGTAGTTCGGCAATGTTCGGAGGCAGTCTATACCGTGCCCTGTTCAAGGAAAGCCAGAACGGCGCGCACGCGGCGATTCCCCTCGTCCGGCTGAAGTTTCAGCTTGTCAAAAATATTACCGATGTGTTTTGAAACTGTAGGAGCCGATACCACCAGTTTATCCTCGATTTCTTTATTAGAGAGCCCCTGCGCCATCAGTTCCAAGATTTCTCGCTCCCGCGGGGACAAAGTAGCTAGCGATCCCTGTGGCGTCGTAACCGCAGTATTCATCAGATGCGTGACGACGTCGGGATCCAACACGGTACCGCCGGCGGCTACCGTGCTCACTGCACGGGCAAATTCTTCAATATTTCCCACTCTATCTTTGAGAAGATAACCTAGCCCGTTAGCTCCTGCGCTAAAGAGTTCCCGAGCATAGGCGGCTGCGATGTACTGGCTCAGTACCAGAATCGGCAAACCGGGGAACTGTTCGCGTAAAAGCGCGGCAGCTTCTAGCCCATCGGATGAATGGTGAGGGGGCATCCGAACATCTGTAATCACGATATCGAGCGGCTGTACCTGCTGTTCGCGCTGCACCATTTCAATTAGCTCCCCAGCGGTACTTGCTTGGGCAATGACCTCATGCCCTAGATGCGTCAGCACCATCACTAAACCTTCGCGTAGAAGCGCGGAATCTTCAGCAAGAACAATTCGCATGGTAGTTTCTTTCTCTTCTGGAGTGGCTCTTTAACGGTACCTGCCGTACACGATGAATGCGCCCTCATTGGAGAGCGCATTCGCAGAGATGGGGAGGGGTATTCTCAAAGGCAAGAGCCAGGCAAATACAGCAGCAAGGTGAACTGGCTGGGGCTGGCATGAATTGCCTTACTGAGCGCTAGCGAAGCAGGCAAGAAGGTTAGTTCACCGTTGCTGTGCTTGCCTGGCGGTTTAGGCGATCTATGAATAACCCTCCATTCTCGCGATTAGCCCTGTCGCAAGGGCAATTCTGCGCGCAGAACCGTGGGACCACCCTGGGGCGAGCTGACACTAAGCTGACCACCTAGGGTAGCTACGCGTTCCGCTAACCCACTCAAACCGCTACCAGTACCGATGTGGGCTCCACCCACGCCGTGGTCGGTGACGGTCAGGACCAGATTGTTTTGGGCGGTTACAGCCTCTACCCCAATCTCGGATGCTTTGGAGTGCTTCAAGGCGTTTGCGATTCCCTCACTAGCCACATAGTAAGCCGTACGTTCGACCTCACGGTTCAGACGCTCATTGACCAGGTAATTCAAACGAACAGGTAACAAGGTGTGGTGGGCAAGCTCATCCAGTGCCGCGCCCAGACCGTGCGTCTCCAGTACTGCTGGGTAGATACCACGGACGGTATTGCGCAAAGTCTCCAACGCGTGATTGATCTGTACTCGTGCGCCGCTCACGTGCTCGGTCAAAAGCTGAGCATCCGCCCCGGTAGAAATTAGTCGCTTAGCTTCCATTTCTGCCAGCCCCAGGCGCATATTGACGTTCACCAGCTCCTGTTGCACGCCGTCGTGCAAATCCCGTTCAATGCGGCGTCGTTCTGTTTCAAACGAATCCATGATGGTGCTGCGCGATGCAGAAATCTTTTCCAGCTGACGCTCGTATTCTTCGGGGCGCTGTGCAAGCAAAGATTTAGAGATGCTGCCAGAAGTAGCTGCGACGACGCCGTTGAGGTAAGCACTCAGCGGGATGGTCAGCAGGGCGAGAAGCAAGAAAATCCACCAGAGATTTGAGGTGATATCCGGCAGAGCGAACACTTGTTGTGCATTAGTGACCGCTGAATTCTGCTCGATGAAGTATTCTCCCCGGTGAGAAAAAACAGACCAGTTGGTGATTTCTTGGCCGCGTAGCAGGGAAACCATCAGTCCTATCGCAACGAAAAACACAGAGATTTCAACGATGAGTAGCCCGGCGCTAATAGCTCCGATAATTGAGGCAACGACCAGGGCTAGTACCTCGCGCCAGCTTGCAGGTTCGGTGTAACGGAATTTGATCCATTCCCAAATATTCGACCGCGATACCTCCACATGATTATTTTCCAGAGGACCAAAGCCCATCGTATTCAGACGCCATCGTTCAAAGTAACCAAATGCCATGCCCGCCAGCGGGAGCAGCAAAAGAAAAATAAGGGTGGCAGAGAGCGACCCAACGACGCTGGCGAGAGCTGCCAGAAGAAGTAAGTTGAAAAGCGCAATAAAGGGCGCTTTTGAGAAAAGATAAGCGGGAGAAGCGAGAGAGCGCCAAAGATTTTTTCTTGGTGCTATGCCTGAAGCAGTTGATGTATTTTTCATATCTATTATTTTTCCCAACTGCCTCATTTTTTACAGTGGAGCAGAATGTACTTTATGAGGGTATATCTACCTATACCCTGCATAGAGGAAACTATAGAGCCCAAGAGCCTGATCCGACCGCCTCGAACATCCACCCTAGCCATACCCCAGATTTTATGGGCGATATAGTGTACAACTGACCCTAACAATAAAAAACAAAATCAAATATACTGGATTTACCACAAATCTATCTTCATACCATTTTATTTTTTACATAAAATGCGTTGCTGGATTTTCTAAAAACCACGTTTTGCTCATCTTTTAATGAGGTATATTTTGGCACTTGATTCTCAGTTTGCAGGTAAATGGACCATCGATCCTGACCACTCTCGCATCGGTTTTTCGGCGCGCCATGCAATGGTAACTAAAGTCCGAGGGGCTTTTAACGATGTTCAAGGGACCGCTTTCATTGACCCAGAAAACTGGAAAAAGTCTTACGCGAACGTGTCCATCCGCGTAGACAGCATCGATACCCGTAATGCGCAACGCGATGAGCATCTCCGCAATAATGACTTCTTTGATGTCGCCCACTACCCCACTATTGAATTCGTCTCAACCTCTATTGATGAGGTGGACGAGAACCAGTTCATCGCCATGGGTGAGCTATCCATGCACGGTGTCACTAAACCTGTTTCTATTCCTCTAGATTTGACCGGAATCAACCAAGATTCTTTCGGCAATATTCGCGCTGGGCTCGAAGGTGGACGTCGCATCGATCGCAAAGACTGGGGAATTACGTGGAACGCTGCCCTCGATGCTGGCGGAGTCATGGTTTCAGAAAAGATTAGTCTAGAGTTTGAGCTTTCCCTGGTGAAAGAAACCGAGGATTCTTCTGCCGACACTGCAGCCTAGGTTGCATTCGACCATCTAACTTTTTCAAACACACAGCGGAGCCCTTCCTCCTGGAAGGGCTCCGCTGTGCTGTACTAGGTTGAGAAAATCAAAACCTGATAAATAACCTATTCAACCGCAAAGACTGGGCTTAACCGAAGCGACCGGAAACGTAGTCTTCGGTTGCCTTCTGCTTGGGGTTGTTGAAGATTTCCTGGGTAGGAGCGTATTCAACCAGCTTGCCGGGTTTGCCAGTACCTGCAATGTTGAAGAACGCGGTCTTATCCGAAACACGAGCAGCCTGCTGCATATTGTGAGTCACAATAACCACCGTGTACTCTTCTTTCAGCTCGTTGATGAGGTCTTCAACAGCCAGGGTTGAGATAGGGTCAAGAGCCGAGCAGGGCTCATCCATCAAAATCACGTTGGGTCGAACAGCAATTGAACGGGCAATGCACAAACGCTGCTGCTGACCGCCGGAGAGACCAGAACCCGGCTTATCAAGACGGTCTTTCACTTCGTTCCACAAGTTAGCACCGCGCAAAGAGCTCTCTACCAGATCATCAGCATCGGAGCGGGCAATCTTGCGGTTGTTCAACCGAACACCAGCCAACACGTTTTCACGAATGGACATAGTAGGGAATGGGTTAGGGCGCTGGAAAACCATGCCCACCTGTGAACGCACCAAAACGGGGTCTACACCTTTAGCGTAGAGGTCATCGCC
Organism: Rothia sp. ND6WE1A; assembly: GCF_001683935.1. Classification (NCBI taxonomy): domain Bacteria; kingdom Bacillati; phylum Actinomycetota; class Actinomycetes; order Micrococcales; family Micrococcaceae; genus Rothia; species Rothia sp. ND6WE1A. The sequence goes on from NZ_LXTU01000061.1 coordinate 63,138, forward strand.
ATCGAGCATGACCTTGCCTTCAACGCGTGCACCGGCAATAACCTCGTGCATACGGTTGAGGGTGCGGAGGAAAGTTGACTTACCGCAACCAGAGGGGCCAATGAACGCGGTGACGGAGCGGGGCTCAATAGTCATGTTGACATCTTCAACCGCCAGGAAGTCGCCGTAATATACGTTGAGGTCCTCAACATCAATGCGCTTAGACAATGTTTTATCCTTTACTCAAGAATTTGTGGAATAGCTGAGCTATCGAAATCTATTGGGGTTTTACCGGTGATTCTAGCGGCCGGTTTTAGGCGCGAATGCCTTAGCGATGGCTCGTGCAGTCAGGTTCAGAAGCATCACAATCAAAATTAGAATCAACGCAGCTGCCCATGCTCGGGTTTCAGAAACCTGAGGCGAGGTGGGGCTGGTCGGAGTCATGATCTGATAGTAGATGTAGGTGGGCAGGGTTGCCATCCATCCGCTGAAAGCGTTGAAGTTGATGGAGTTGACGAATCCAGCAGTCACCAGAATGGGAGCAGTTTCACCAATCACACGTGCGATTGCCAGAGTAACGCCAGATGCGATACCTGAGATTGCGGTGGGGATAACTACCTTCATAATGGTGCGCCATTTACGTACACCCAGCGCGTAGGATGCTTCGCGCAATTCGTTCGGCACAATACGTAGCATTTCTTCAGCGTTGCGTACCACGGTAGGAACCATCAGAACCGATAGCGCTACTGCAGCTACAAAACCGGTACGAGTTGAAGGGCTGCCGGTTGCGAAGGCGAAGAACGACGCCGCGAACAAACCAGCCACGATTGAAGGGATACCCGTCATCACGTCAACGAAGAAAGTGATAGCCCGACTGAGCGGTCCACCGGTTGCATATTCCACCAAGTAGATAGCGGTGAGCAATCCGATGGGAACCGAAATGATGGTGGCTAGCGCAGTGATTTCCAAGGTGCCGATAATCGCGTGGTAGATACCACCGAGTATGGGCTGATCGCCGGCAGCGGTCTTGTTATCGACGACGCCGGTAACACCGTTCATCGAGGTGGTAAGCAAATTGCCAGAGAGACCGGGGATTCCCTTGGAGAGAACAGTCCAGAGAACTGAAACCAAAGGAATCAGAGCGATAAGGAAGGTACCGTACACCAGGAAGCGGGCGAAAGCATCGCTGCCCTTTCGACGTCCTTCAATCATGCCAATGAGAATTGGCCCGGCGATCACAAAGATGAGTCCGGCGAAAAGCGCCCAGGTTGCCACCGAGAATCCGATGAGTGCGGAAAGAGCCGCGCCCAAGATAATAGCTGCCAACCCCACCACGGGGGTCAACCATTTGGGAGCCTGTCCGCTAGTAAAGCGGGAAGAAGTTACTGCTGCTGAGCTCATGTTTAGTTAGCTCCTGAGAATTCTTTGTAGCGGCTGGTGATCATACGAGCAATCACGTTGACGATCAAGGTGATGACAAACAGCACCAGACCGGCGGCGATAAGCTCGGACATGCGCAATCCGTATGCTTCAGGGAAGTTCAAGGCGATTTCCGAAGCGAAAGTCTGGTTGCCGGATTGGATAAGGGAAGCGTTGAGCGGGCCGGATGCAAGCACCAGGGTAACTGCCATCGTCTCGCCCAAAGCACGACCAAGAGCCAACATGACGGATGAAACGATACCGGTACGGGCGAAGGGGAAAACAGTCATCTTCACCATTTCCCAGCGAGTAGCGCCCAGACCCAACGCAGCTTCTTCCTGAAGTTTGGGAGTCTGAATAAAAATTTCACGGCACATTGAAGTGATGATGGGCAGAATCATGATGCCCAGAACGATGCCGGCGGTCAAGATAGTTTTACCGGTTTGCGAAGCAGGGCCGGCAAAAATGGGTAGCCAGCCGAAGTAAGCAGCGAGCCAGTCGTAGAAAGGCACAATCTTGGGTGCCAGCACTGCCGCGCCCCATGCACCGAAGATAACCGAAGGAATCGCTGCCAAAAGGTCAATAATGTAACCGATGGTCTTAGCGAATCGGCGGGGTGCATAGTGGGAAATGTAGAGCGCCACGCCAATGCCCACCGGAGTAGCAATCAACAAAGCAATGGCCGATGCAATGAGAGTACCAATGGTCAGAGGCCAAATGTATTTCAGGAAGCTACCTGCAGTAAGTTCTTCGGCATTTGCAGAAAATACCGGTAGCGCCTGTGCTATAAGGAAGATTGCAACTGCAGCGAGAACAACGAGGATGAGAATGCCTGCGCTCAGGGAGATACCCGAGAAAATTTTATCTGCTGCCGGGTTGCCTACGTCGGGAAGTTCTTTAGAGCTATTACGACGGGTGCTCGGCCCGTTCGGTGAATCAGAAGTAATTGACATATCTGGTTGATGCCTTTTGTCCTTAGAACGAATGTCTCAATCCTGACTTCAGCTAGTGAGCCCGGGAGTTTATTCGTTGATGTGGTTTCTCTCTGTATGCTTCGCGGCGTAATCCGCGGTGTCCCCTCAACGCCGTGTACGGTGCAGCCGGGTTCTAAGAACTCGGCCACACCGTACTGTTTGGAGGTTACTAGCCAGCAACCTTTACTGCGTCAATTGCCTTCTTCGCATCTTCACGCAAGGTGTCAGTTAGAGGAGCTGAGTGAGCTGAATCAGCTGCAGTCTTCTGACCATCTTCGGAGATGACGTAGTTTTCGTATGCCTTGACGAGGTCAACAGTTTCCTGGTTGTCGTACTGTGAGCAAACGATGTGGTAGGAAACGAGCACTACAGGGTAAGCGCCAGCTTCTTCAGGGGTGCGGTTGATGTCCAGGGACATATCGTTAGCGTGCATGCCGCCAACCTTTTCTGAAACCTCAACAGTCTTTGCTGCAGCTTCAGGTGAAAGCTCCACGTATTCCTCACCTGACTTCACCTTGACCTTACCCAAGTCGCCCACTGCTGAAGCATCAGCGTAGGTGATTGCACCCTCGGTGGATGTGGTGGTAGAAACGACGCCGGAGGTACCCTTGTTGGATTCACCTGCGTAATCTGAAGGCCAGTTGCCGTCTGCTTCCTTATCCCAAGCACCGTTGGATGCTTTAGCCAAGTACTCGGTGAAGTTCTCGGTGGTACCAGAATCGTCAGAGCGGTGGACTACGGTGATGTTGGTATCAGGAAGGTCAACGCCGTCGTTCTGCTTCTTGATAGCATCGTCGTTCCACTTCTTGATGTCACCCTTGAAAATCTTTGCGATGGTCTCGCCATCCAGGTTCAAGGAATCAACACCGGGAAGGTTGTAAGCAATAGCGATAGGCGAAATGTAAACAGGAATATCGATTGCGCCTTCAGGGCCGCACTTCTCTTTGGACTGCTCGTACTCATCAGAGGAAAGGTGAGCATCCGAACCAGCGAACTGCGCGCCACCAGCAAGAAGAGCCTTACGACCTGCACCCGATCCATCGGGTGAGTAGTTTACGGTTGCCTTGGAGTTAGAGGAGGTGAAGCCAGCTTCCCATGCATCAATTGCAGCCTTCTGAGAAGAAGCACCGATGCCCTTCAAAGAACCGGAGATGTTTGAGTCAGATGCTTTATCACCGGTAGAAGTGCCGGTTGCGTTATCTGAACCGCATGCAGAAAGAGCGAGCATGCCAATGAGTGCAAGAGAACCAGCGCCTGCGAATGCCTTAGTCTTCAAGAAAATTTCCTTTACAACGAGCCGAGTGAGGAAGCACGCCGTCGGCTCCCCTCATGTGTGAAATGCCCGAATAATGAATTCTTTCGGACCCTACAACGTTTGACTCTAGGAGCGAAAGGTAGCCTGTTTTAGAGGGAGAGGTAAATAGAAAGTTAACTCTGAGAGACGTTTAACAACGTTCAATAGTCCTTATTCAGGAACCTCTGCCTAGACTTAAAGCTATGAGCCTCGATGAAACCAAATCTGACTTTGGACAACAAATCGCCACTCGTTTTCATGAAGGCATGATGCGCGTTCAGCAAGGATTTTTTCAGTCCTTGCAAATTGTTGTTTCAGGAATTGGTGCATATGCTTTCGCCCATTCCGTGCTGGGACATCATGAACCAATCTTCGCGGCAACAGCAGCAATCGTTTCTCTGGGCTACGTGCGAGGCGCCACTCATTCTCGACGAATGCTTGAAGTAACAATCGGAGTGACACTCGGAATTTTTATCGGCGATTTGCTGATGCTGTTACTCGGTCGAGGGGTCTGGCAAGCGGCTGTGGTTCTATTTCTTTCCATTCAAATAGCCCGCTTTTTAGATAACGGCATCATCTTTACGATTCAGATGGGGCTTCAATCCTGTCTTGTGGTGCTAATGGTTCCCACATCAGATGGTGTCTTTGCCCGAAGTGTCGATGCTATTGTGGGTGGTCTCTTCGCTTTCTTGCTAATGTTTTTCTTCCCCAAAGATCCCAGGGCAGAACCACGCACGAACCTACAAAAGCTCTCCGAATCATTTGCAGATGTATTACGAAACTCTGCAGAATCTATTGATCGCTACGACTGGGATAAAGCTCAGTCGGCGCTAGAGCAAGCGCGTAGCTTGGAACCACTTTATGAAGCGGCCAAGGGCGATGTCATTACCGCTAAAGGTATGGCTAAGCTTTCGATGCTAGGTAGAAGATACCGCGAAGAGCTAGATGAATACTCAAACATTCTCACTGGATTAGATTTGGCAATTCGCAACACACGCGTGTTGAACAGGCGGATGGCATCGACGATTAATCATGTACGGATATCTCAAGATGCTATTGAATCTATTTCCGATGTCTTACGACAGATTTCAGTAGCTGTCGCAGATTTAGGGGAAGTTTTCTACCTCTCAGATCAGAAAGATAGAGTAGCACTTCGCCTTCGGGTGAGACGAACATTAAGTGGCGTTAGTAGCACCCTAGAGCCTAGTCTCATGGGTGTGAAAACGTTAGAAGCTGAATCGCTGGTGCTGATGCTACGACCACTAGTTACTGATCTTTTGGAAGCCACGGGCTTGAACCACAAGGATGCCTCTAAGTTGCTGATTCCGCTGGGCGAATCCATGACCGAACATGCTCCTCGCACCAACAAGATAAAGCGCGTTGAGCAAACATCACGCGTTGTAAATACTTTTAACGAAGAAGACAACACTGAAAATCTCAAGCCAGATGACACCCGCGCGCTCAATATCGTGTTGAGAAAGCAGGAAGAGGATCCATTTGACGACGAATAGGTTCTTTCCTTTCAGCCTGGCGAAAAAGAGCCTTAACTTGTCAGCCCTCTGCCCTACGATAAACCTATGAGTCCTCGCAAAACTTCTAAAACTGCTAACACCTACCGCTGCACCGAGTGTGGCTGGACCACCGCCAAATGGGTAGGTAGGTGCGGGCAATGCCAGCAGTGGGGCACTGTCGAAGAAAAAGGTGGGTCAATCGTCGCTAAAACAACTGCGGCGTCATCTGTGCAATCCCCTGCTCAACCCATTGCTCAGGTGGATTCCACCATCGCCCAATACATGGGCACGGGAAACTCAGAATTTGACCGCGTGCTGGGTGGCGGTTTAGTCCCCGGTGCGGTTATCTTGATGGCAGGTGAGCCCGGCGTTGGTAAATCAACTCTGTTGCTCGACGTCGCAGCTACTTTTGCGCGCAATCCGGGGCAACAAAAATCCCGAGACGTCCTGTACATCACCGGTGAAGAATCTGCAGCGCAAGTGAAATTGCGTGCCGATCGCATTGGAGCAGTAGCAGAGACTCTTTACTTAACCTCAGAAACTGATTTGGCTACGGCGCTGGCGCATATTGAGCAGGTCAATCCCGCGCTCCTCATCGTGGACTCTGTCCAGACCCTTGCGTCCGGTGAAGTTGAAGGTTCAGCTGGCGGTGTAACTCAGGTGCGGGAAGTCGCAGCTTCCATCATCTCCGTGGCAAAAGCACGTAACATGTGCACTCTTTTGGTCGGACACGTCACCAAAGAAGGAACCATCGCGGGACCCCGTCTCTTGGAGCATCTGGTGGACGTCGTATGCCAGTTTGAGGGGGATAAGCACTCCGCGATTCGTATGTTACGAGCTATTAAGAACCGTTTTGGTCCTACCGATGAAGTCGGCTGCTTCGATATGCACGAAGACGGCATCGCGCCCGTCACCGATCCGTCCGGGCTGTTCGTCTCCCGCACTCCGCACCCGGTAGCTGGGACGTGCGTGACGGTCACGATGGAAGGACGACGCCCTCTCCTTGCCGAGATTCAAGCTCTTCTTGACCAGTCGGCAACTCCGCAACCTCGCCGAGCCACCTCTGGTCTTGATAATGCACGCATCTCCATGCTCCTAGCGGTTCTGCAAAAACGTGCGGGGTTCAATGTGGGCAAACTCGATTGCTACATTTCTACCGTGGGCGGCGCCAAAATTTCCGAGCCAGCAGCCGATCTTGCCGCTGTCATGGCGCTTGCCTCGGCGGCACAGGACAAGCCGCTCCCCCGCAAGCTTGCAGTCTTTGGTGAAGTTGGGCTAGCAGGAGAAGTACGTGCGGTTCCAGGCATCCGCCAACGCATTGCAGAGGTCGGCAGGTTGGGATTCACTCACGTTATCGTTCCAGCGTCTCCTAACGGTGTGGGAGAAGTCCCCGCTAATGTATCGGTCAGAGAAGTAGCGTCTCTCCCCGAAGCTCTAGCGCTTCTCTTTCCGCAAGGTAAAAACTAACCGCCAGCTCAGCATCACAAGAATTTTTGTCTGAACATTGCATTCCCTGCCTTAAACTAAGAAGGTGCTGACTGTTTATAGTGATTCTCTGATGAAAACTATTGCCCGAATCGCTCCGGGTACTGAACTGCGCGAAGGTCTAGAAAGGATCCTGCGTGGTCATACCGGTGCGCTCATTGTTCTGGGCAATGACAAAACAGTTCAGTCCATTTCTTCTGGTGGTTTTGCCATTAATACCGAGTTCTCAGCAACCCGTGTGAGGGAACTCGCCAAAATGGACGGCGCGATTATCTGTGATAAAGAAGCCACCATGTTATTGAACGCTGGTGTGCAGCTTCTGCCCGATCCCAGTATCGAAACCCATGAGTCGGGCACCCGACATCGAACTGCAGAGCGAGTGGCACGACAAACCGGGTTCCCCGTTATTTCCGTTAGTTCCTCGATGTCCCTGATTTCTGTCTACGTCAATGGTCTCCGATACACGGTTGAAGACACCCAATCGTTAATGAGCCGCGCTAACCAGGCTATTCAGACTCTTGAGTCTTATACCAATCGGTTAGAACAGGTTTTACAGTCGCTCTCATCTTTAGAAATCGAAGCTAACGTAACAATGAAAGATGTCGCCACCACCCTGCAACGCATGGAGATGGTACGCCGAATCTCAATCGAAGTGGGGTTCTACATTCTGGAACTGGGTACCAGCGGACGCCTCATTGCTCTTCAGCATGAAGAACTCACCCGCCCTGAAATGCCCGACACAGAAATCATCTTGCGCGATTACCTCACCTGCGAAGAACTCGACGAAGGCGCCGTACAGAGCGCAGTAGAGAAACTTCAAAAACTTGACGATAAAGACATCGTAGATCTTTCCATCATCGCTCAAACCGTTGGACTTGCTGGGACCGACCTTGATTCGGCCCTCTCTCCCCGCGGCTTCCGTCTTCTTGCTGACGTAAAAACAATGCCGGGTGCCGTCGTCGAGCGCCTGGTAGAGCAGTTCGACGGACTGCAAGGTCTGATGGCCGCTAATTTGGATGACCTCAAGGCTGTAGACGGCATCGGTGAACATCGTGCACGAACCATCCGGGAATCTCTCTCACTGATGGCGGAGTCTTCTCTACTCGAACGCTTTATGTAATTCTGAAGAGGTTATAGAAAAGGGGGAGGTGCTCAGATGAGCACTTCCCCCTTTTCGTTCTTTCCCCCCAAGAGGAAAGGTAGTCAACTCTAACCGGTGACTATGATGCGGGTAGGCTCCGATGCAACACCGTTGACGGTGGCAGTTGCCCAGTAATATCCCGGCTTAATAGTCTGGTTAGTCCCGCAACCCAAAGCGTTGAGTTTACGATCCCAAGCGATTACCTTGGTCTCGGTCGCTCCAGCAGCGAGCTCTGCTTCAGGAGTGGATTCTTTCTGGCACTGGGCTAGGTTGAAGACCTGGGCGGGACCGGAGGTGATGTTGATGTCTACCTGGGGCGCTTCACCGCCTACCAAGCAGGGATCGCCAGCAGTGTTGGTGTAAGTAACTGCCAGTGCAGGGTTCTGACCTGCCGCGTAAGTTTTCTGGTCAGCACTCAGAGTTACATTCAAGTTCTGCGCGGTGCAAGCAGTAGCTACTGCGGGGGTAGTTTCCTCGGGGGCAGGGGTAGCAGTTTCGGAAGGCTCAGCAGAAGGGGTCGCTGATTCACTCGCTCCCGCGATGTCTGTAGCCGAGGCTGAAGGATCAGAAGACTCACTTGCAGATGCGGAGGAGTTGTCTGAAGCAGATGCTGAAGCGCTAGCGGAAGAAGAAGCCGATTCTGAGGGACGTTCACTAAAGTCGCTAAAGGGCTCAGCCGAGCTTGACGCGGTAGCTACGGTTGCCGCGTCGTTTTCGTTATTATTTCCACTCATGGCTCTCACCATGGCGACGATGCCCCAAATAAGGAGGAGCAAAACGAGCAAAAGCGCAGCAAGTGCGAGGAGGCGACGACGGCGATACACATCAGGGGAAGGTTCGGTAGCGACGCTAGAGACTTCTTCATAATCGTTTTCAGACATGTGTATAGAGTACCTGTTTTTTCAGGCGTTCGAGACAACTATTCGCTATCTTTACTTGAAATCATCTAAGGTATTGAAGTGGCTTCTTCTTCGACAAAATCCCAACTCAACCAGCAAAAAGTTATATACCTTCATCAGAATATAATTGAATGGTTTGAACGCTTTGCCCGTGACCTTCCATGGCGCGCAGAAGACCGCACAGCATGGGCTGTGATGGTCAGCGAATTCATGTTGCAACAGACTCCAGTAGTCCGTGTTTTGCCTATCTGGAAGACATGGATGGAACGCTGGCCCACCCCTGCCGATTTAGCTGCAGCCGACTCGTCGGAAGTCGTCCGAGCATGGGGGCGATTGGGATACCCCAGACGCGCTCTGCGGCTTCACGCCGCCGCCCAGGCCATTGTTGAGAAACACGACGGACAGGTGCCTGCTTCCTACGAAGATTTACTGGCTTTACCCGGAGTAGGCTCCTACACCGCTGCCGCCATTACCGTTTTCGCTTTCGGGGGTCGAGCCACAGTAATTGATACTAATATTCGCCGCGTCCATGCACGCGCAGTATTGGGTAAAGCGCTCCCCTCAAAATCGCTCACTGCCGCTGAAACACGTTTAGCTGAAGCACTCATGCCAGATGGTCTAGAGGAATCAGTGCTCTGGAACGCCGCCACCATGGAGCTAGGAGCCCTTATCTGCACCGCGAAGTCTCCTCAATGCGAAGCCTGCCCTGTTCAGGCAGAATGCGCCTGGATACTGGCCGGCAAACCTGAACCCGACTATGTACCTCGCGGACAAGCATGGGCGGGCACCGATCGCCAACTCCGCGGAGCCATGATGGCGGTACTGCGCGAAGCCACAGGTCCTCTACCTCGGGACTTCTTACTCTCCCCCGCTACCGCAGATTTGAAATACCCTGACGAAAATGTTCCAGCACTAGAAAACCTCAAAAAGCTAAATTCTCCAACTGACCAGGTTATCCGCTGCTACAACGGACTCATTGAAGACGGACTAGCACGGGAGCGAGACGGCAAAGTTTCGCTCTAGAGCTCTAAAATCGTGCGGGTATTTCCCACCGTATTAGGGCAATAAGTCACTCCCTCTGTGGCAAGTAGCACGCCTGACTCTGCAAGAGGGTAACGAGCTGATTGGCCAGTCGAAGGAACATCGTAAACAAGGGCGGGGGTAAACCTTAGTTGGCTTATTCCTTCCTGTCATAGATAAGACCCTCATAAAAAACTCGAACTGGGAAAAAGCATTCTCGACGAGGGGCTTTGACACACCCCGCCCATCTGCCACAGTAAAGAAGTATCTCCTCTGCTCAGTATCTTTCAGAATATTCAAAACACGGTCAAGCGCCATTCCTGTAAAATGCTCTCTCAACTTTATGCCTATAAGTAAAGCCGCTGCCTTTTCAGCATCATATTCTGCCTGTTCCAACAAATTTTGGTATTGTTCCCAAAGCTCATTGCCCTTTACCTCAATAACAACGCCCGCATTAAGAAGATAGAAAAAGTCTTGAGCATCTTTATAATTGCCTTCCTGCTGGCGCATATCCCAAGCAATAATTTTCAAACCCAACATGCAATCTATCGTAGGTATGCGAACTGAAATTTGAGGGTCAGCAGAAAGCTCTACTATTTCTGAGAATCGATATGCTTCTTCATGCCCTGTAACGTCCCATTCTGCTTCCCTGTGTCTGAAGAGAGTTCCAACAGAAGATGTGCCGAAGGGCAAGATATCCACATCAGTACCATTGAGAACACGGCAAGTAATTCGGTTTCCTTCTTTTGGTCCAGATTTTCTACCTACCGCTTCTAAATGTTCGAGAAAAGTTTCTTCAGCTACCACAAGTGCGCTGAAGTCTACATCCTGGGTACTCCTTGGCGCTTCAAAACCGGCTTTCACACAAATATAAATATCCCTGACGTAAGAACCAATCATCATATATTGATGGGTTCCAAAAACTGCATCTAGTTCCCGAACCAGGAGAGAAAGGTAGGCAAATACATCTTGTATAGGTGACTCTTTAAAACTCTTCAAATTCCACTCTTAGTTTTTCTGCAATTTCGATTTGTCGACTATCCTGAGTGGCTAAAACATCTGCATATATCAAAAGTTTCGGCGTTTTATTGTCGCCCAGTGGATTGTTCCAGAATTGTTCTCGCAACAGAGTGTTTCCATGTGCGTCTGGAATTAGACGGAATTTCATTATGACTTCGCGCCAGGGGTAGTGCCCATACAGCAATGTATTTTCAGGTGCGATTCCGAGTCCGTGTAAAGCCAGAGCATTTTCACCACTCATCGAATAGCGGCTCAAATTTTCGTCTTCGATTACTTCGCGCCACTCTTTTGGAGTAGGCCCTTGGACTCGACGCGTCTTAAGTTTGGGAATGAGCTCAGTTATATAGTGTTCAATCCAGCGCTGCTGCAACTGACGCATGTTTCTAAATCGCCGGTGTCGTCCTTCGACACTTAGGTAACCTTCTTGCACCAAATCTTTGAGTGTATTCGAGACAGCTCCAATGGAGACACCTGCAGCGTCCGCTATTTCTCTCACCGTTGAGTTGAGAAGTTCCTCCCAGACAAGCAAGACAAAGATAATCTTCAAACCTGTAGCTTTAAAGGCTCGAGACTTACCAATTGTGCCATAGGAAGGAACGGACTTGGGGCGGCCTTCCACCCAAATTCTCGTTCCTGGTACATCAATCCAAGCATTGCCCGAAGCATCGATAAAATTTAGCTTTTGATCCCGTAACCATTCATGCATCGAACGAGAGACATAAGGTAAACACAGAAGGTAATCACTTTCTTCAATGGAATTATCTTTATGAGAGAGCCCTCCAACCTCTAATAAAAACAGGAACGCGTTTACGCTGTTTTTTGTGCTGTCTCGATACTCCCTAAGCAAAGGAAGAAGTGTTCCATCACCTTGTTCAGATTCTAAGGTGCTCAATCCCAAATCTTTAAGACGCTCCTCGATCTGCTCTGCCCATCCAGGTTCGTTCACATTTTTCATATGTTCATAATATGTGAACAAATTATTTTTGTGAACAAAAAAAGGGGGAACCCCGCATTATTGCGGAGCCCCCCTCTACACGCAGAGAACTACCTATTCAGTATCTTCGCCAGTCTTAGGAAGATTGATATGAGCGCTCTTCTCTTCAGAAGAATCTGCCTGCTCTTCTTCCGCCTTGTGCTCGGCAGCTTCGTTAGCTACCTGAGCTTGAGGTTCTGCGGGGATAATTTCGTCGTCCTTATTTTCATAAGCCGAGAAATCCATTGCAGATTCATCCATCTCACTCATCGGCTGGGATGAGAAAGTGAACTTCGCCGAATCACCCTCACCTTCGGCGTCAACGGTGATCTTGTCTCCCGCCTTGATTTCACCGAACAGAATCTTTTCAGAGAGAACATCTTCGATATTGCGCTGCATTTCGCGGCGAAGCGGACGGGCGCCCATCGAGGGATCATAGCCCTTGGTGGCCATCAGAATCTTGGCAGAGTCGGTGAGCTCGATGCTCATGTCCTGCTCTGCAAGACGCTTAGCCAAGCGTCCTACGAAGAGATCGACAATCTGCAAGATTTCCTTTTCGGAAAGCTGCGGGAACACAATGATGTCGTCAACGCGGTTGAGGAACTCGGGGCGGAAGTGCTCCTTGAGGTCCTCCATCACACGAGCCTGCATACGCTCATAGTCACCGCTGGGATCGCCGCCACCCTGGAAACCAACGGGAACCTTGCGAGCCATGTCGCGTGAACCCAGGTTGGTGGTCATGATGATAACGGTGTTCTTGAAGTCCACTACGCGCCCCTGGGAGTCGGTCAAACGACCGTCTTCGAGAATCTGGAGAAGGGAGTTGAAGAGATCAGCGTGTGCCTTTTCAACCTCATCGAACAGGACGACGGAGAAGGGCTTGCGGCGAACCTTTTCGGTCAGCTGGCCGCCTTCTTCGAAGCCGACGTATCCGGGAGGCGCACCGAACAGACGTGAAACGGTGTGCTTTTCCTGGTACTCGGACATATCCAAGGTGATGAGCGCTGATTCATCACCAAAGAGGAACTCTGCCAGCGACTTCGCAAGCTCAGTCTTACCTACACCGGTGGGGCCAGCAAAGATAAATGAGCCGCCGGGGCGGTTCGGATCCTTCAAACCTGCACGTGTACGGCGGATGGCACGTGAAAGCGCCTTGATAGCGTTTTCCTGACCGATGACGCGCTTGTGTAGCTCATCTTCCATCTTGAGCAGGCGACCGGATTCTTCTTCGGTAATCTTGTAAACAGGAACACCGGTAGAGGCGGCAAGAACTTCAGAAATGACCTCGGGAGTTACCTCACCGAAAGCATCGCCGTTAGAGCGCCATGCCTTTTCTTGTTCATCCTTCTCTTGGGCAAGCTTCTGTTCCTTATCGCGAAGGTCAGCGGCCTTCTCGAATTCGTTAGCCGCGATTGCAGCTTCCTTCTGGGACTTCAGCTTAGAAATGCGTTCCTCTAGAACCTTGATCTCAGGAGGAGCGGTCATGCGCTGAATACGCAGACGAGCGCCTGCCTCATCAATAAGGTCTACTGCCTTATCGGGCAAGAAACGATCGGAGATATAGCGAGCCGAAAGGTTGACTGCAGATTCCAACGCTTCGTCAGAGATGGAAACACGGTGGTGTGCCTCGTACTTATCGCGGACGCCCTTGAGAATCTCGACGGCGAGAGCCTGCGAAGGCTCATCAACCTGAATGGGCTGGAAACGACGCTCAAGTGCGGCGTCCTTCTCAATGTGCTTACGGTACTCGTCCAAAGTGGTTGCACCAATGGTCTGAAGCTCACCACGAGCCAGCATGGGCTTGAGGATTGAAGCGGCGTCGATGGCGCCTTCAGCGGCACCTGCGCCCACCAGGGTGTGGATTTCGTCGATGAAAAGAATGATGTCACCGCGAGTGCGGATTTCTTTAAGAACCTTCTTCAAGCGCTCTTCGAAATCACCGCGGTAGCGAGAACCTGCCACCAATGAGCCCAAATCCAAGGTGTAAAGGTGCTTGTCTTTGAGGGTCTCTGGAACGTCACCATGAACGATGGACTGTGCCAAACCTTCAACTACAGCGGTCTTACCTACACCAGGCTCACCGATGAGTACAGGATTGTTCTTGGTACGGCGGGAGAGCACCTGCATAACACGCTCTTGTTCATTGCCGCGACCAATAACCGGATCTAGCTTGCATTCACGCGCTGCTGCGGTGAGGTTGGTGCCGAACTGATCGAGGATGGCGGAGCCAGCAGGGGTTCCTTCTTTAGACTGGCCAGCGCCGACGCCTGCAGTCTCTTTGCCTTCACCGTTACCGGGGTAACCAGAAATCATATCAGTGACAGTCTGGCGAACCTTTGCTGGTTCTGCACCCAGTTTGGAAAGAACTTGATTAGCTACACCTTCATTGGCGCGAACCATACCGAGAAGGATGTGTTCAGTTCCGATGTATCCGTGGTTCAGCTGAATAGCTTCCCGCATTGAAAGTTCGAGAACCTTCTTTGCGCGCGGAGTAAAAGGAATATGACCGCTGGGAGCCTGAGGACCAGAACCAATAATGTCCTGAACCTGCTCTCGCACGGCGGTCAAGGTAATTCCCATGGATTCAAGCGCACGAGCGGCGATGCCTTCGCCCTCATGGATTAAGCCCAGCAGGAGGTGTTCCGTGCCGATGTAGTTGTGATTGAGCATGCGCGCTTCTTCCTGCGCAAGAACCACCACGCGCCGCGCACGGTCGGTAAATCGTTCAAACATTGAACACTCCTAACAAATCTAACGTTAGGAAAAAGATTACTTGGGTTTGAGGGGGAAAACTCTACTGTTCGCACGGGGTGAAAGCTCTCTGCTGGCGTATTCTGCCCTCAGCTTTCAGCATGGTTCAGAAATGCCGCTGAGATAACACCGCAGAGTATTTGTTAAATTAACACAGCTATTGAGGTGGAGACTCCAAGTAAATGTATAGAATAATGACATTTCAATTTGCAGCCATAAATGGGGACGAATTTGAGAAAATTTAATTTAGCAATAGTCAGAGTTGAAAAAATGAGCCAATAAATTTAAGTAAATTCCGCATATAAACCTATCGGTCCACTCGACTAAACCGCCCCCCATCTTTCCTACGCAAAAGGAGGGGGCAAGCTTTTGCTCGCCCCCTCCTTTTCAGATTTAAAGATTAGTTCTGCTTCTGAGCTGCATAGTACTTATCCTGAATATCCTGGTGAATACGACCGCGCTCGGAAACGTCGTAACCATTATCCTTAGCCCACTGACGAATCAATGCGGTTTCAGGGTTACGCTTAGTCGCGCCAGTGTTACGTGAACCGGCAGGGCGACCGGGGGTGCGTGCGCCCTGAACACGACGAGCTTTCGTCGCAAAGGGGCGAATAGCATCACGCAGACGTGCAGCGTTTGCGCTAGAGAGATCAATCTCATACTGGCCGCCGTCTAGACCAAACCGAACCGTCTCTTCTGCGGGGCCACCATCAAGATCATCTTCAAGGATAATCTTTACCTTCTGAGCCATTTTATTTCTCCTGAGTTTAAGACAAAGGTATAACTGCCGAATTGAGAGAGGATATTTTTCAAAATACGACTCTTGGTCACTAGCATGAGTAACATCGACAAATTTAAGCTATATTAGCTTCTTGATTTCTATAATATATCAATAATCTATTATTCGGAGAAATCAGGATATAACTTTAAAACTTATTCATATTTGAATCCTTAGAAGATTTTTCTCCGCTCTCTTTGCCAAATGGATTCTTAGTTCCTTCTGAGCGCTTCACATTTTCATACCACTGCGCAGCGTCGTCCTGCATTTCTCGCTGAACCGTGCGTTCAGTACGATCGGCGCGTGTAATCCAACGCAAAATCAAATACAACAGGATGCCGGCGCACACCGAGGGAATAATTGCGATGATGTAGTCCATACCAACTCACTTACCTTAGACGGGTACTGTTCAACCATAATGCGAAAACCTCAAAAACGCGGCTTCAGAAATGAACTGCAACGCTTTTGAGGTTTTCTCTCTCAGACTTTTAGCTACTCAGCTTCAGGCTTCATAAGCGGGAAGAGAATAGTCTCACGGATGCCTACGCCGGTGAACAGCATAATCAGGCGGTCAATGCCCAAACCGATACCGCCCATCGGAGGAGCACCATGCTCTAACGCACGCAAGAAATCTTCATCAAGTTGCATTGCTTCGTCATCGCCAGCTGCTGCCAGGCGGGACTGCTCGGTCAAACGCTCGCGTTGCACCACGGGGTCAATGAGCTCGGAGAATGCAGTACCGCGCTCCATACCGCCGATAATGAGGTCCCAGGCCTCGATAACGCCCGGCTTATCGCGGTGAGGGCGAGCCAACGGCTGTGCCGACGGTGGGTAATCGTAGACGAAGGTGGGGTTCAGCAGAGTAGGCTCCACAATCTCACCAAACAACTCAACTACCAGCTTCTCGGCGTCCCACTTCGGGTCAATCTGAATCTCATGCTTCTGCGCGATTTCTCGCAGAGTGTCAGCGGGGGTCTCAGGAGTAATTTCCTGACCTACCGCCTCTGAAAGACCGGGGTAAACCGAGAGCCATTTCCATTCGCCTCGCAAATCGATGGTTCCCTTATCGGTCTCAATTTCATAGATACCCAAAGCATCTGCGCAGGTCATAATAATTTCCTGCATACGCTCTGCCATCACAAACTGGTCTGCATACGCTTCGTAGCATTCCAAGGTGGTGAACTCGGGGCTATGGGTCGAATCAATGCCTTCGTTACGGAACACACGACCGATTTCGTATACACGTTCCAGCCCGCCCACAGCTGCACGCTTGAGGAACAGCTCGGTTGCAATGCGCAAGGTCATGTTCTGATCAAAAGCATTCAGATGGGTCTCAAACGGACGTGCCGAGGCGCCACCGTGCACCAGCTGAAGAATGGGTGTCTCCAACTCGATATAACCGTGGTTGTTGAGAACGTCGCGAACCATTTGAGTAATCTTTGCACGCTTGACGACGATGTCGCGGGCTTCCTGGCGCACCATCAAATCGAGGTAACGCTGGCGAATCCGAGTTTCATCGCTCAGATCGCTGTGGAGATTAGGCATAGGACGTAACGCCTTAGACGCCATCTGCCAGCTATCTGCCATCACAGAAAGTTCGCCACGGCGCGATGAAATTACTTCACCGTGTACGAAAACGTGATCGCCCAGGTCAACGAGAGATTTCCAATCGGCCAGAGCTTCTTCACCCACACCAGCGAGGGAAATCATCGCCTGAATTCGGGTTCCATCGCCCTGCTGGAGCGAGGCAAAGCAGAGCTTACCGGTATTACGAACGAAAACCACGCGACCTGAAATGCCCACGATGTCACCGGTGGTGTCATCAGCTTCCAGCTTGCCGTCATATTGCTCACGGATTGACGCGATCGTGCGGGTTACGGGCACACCTACGGGGTATGCTTCACGACCTGATTCGAGCAGTTTCGCACGCTTTTCCAAGCGAATCTGCATCTGCTCGGACAGGTCTGAAATGGTCGGGGTTTCGGGCGTAGCGCCCTTGTCGTTCTTAGTCACGTATAAAGCCTATCGAAAGTTGATTAAGAGAATAATTTTAGTGCAGTTCCATGTTGTCAATGAGGCGAGTTTCACCCACATAGGCGGCAACGAGTGCAAGAACCTGCTGCGAGTTCTCCGTAGGCGTCTCAAACGTCATGGGGTCAACTACTTCGAGGTAGTCCAGGCGGATCCCCGGAGTCGAATTAATTTTTTCGCGAGCCATATCCAAATCGCTCTCGCTGATTCGACCGGTAATTTCTTTTTCACGTAGCAGTGCAAGGGTGCGGGATAGCACGAGCGCGTTTTCTCGCTCCTCGGAACTCAAATATTGGTTGCGAGAAGACAGCGCCAAACCATTATCCTCACGCACAATCGAAACAGGTTTAATAATCACCGAATGGTTGAAATCATGAACCATACGCTGAACCAGAGAAAGCTGCTGAGCATCTTTCTGTCCAAAGTACGCATAGATAGAATGCTTTCCCCGAACTGCGGTAAGAATGTTGAAGAACTTATTGACCACAGTGAGCGCGCCGTCAAAATGTCCGGGGCGGGTTTTGCCCTCGAACATGGTGCCAAGCTTGCCTGAGGAAACAGTAATCAGGGGAGCGCCCGCGGGATACATCTCTTCAACAGCAGGTGCAAAAACTATATCTGCGCCAGCTTCGGTAGCGAGCGCGACGTCGTTTTCCAACTGACGGGGGTAGCGGTCAAAATCTTCGTTGGGACCAAACTGCAAGGGGTTCACAAATACGGAGACTAAAACGACCTCGTTCTGCTCGCGTGCGCGCCGAATAAGAGTTGCGTGCCCGTCGTGCAAAGCGCCCATGGTGGGTACAAACCCTAAAGAGGATTGCCCGGCAGGTGATTCCTCGGTTGCTTGAGCGTTGAGTTCCTGCTGGGTTTTCTTCAGTGCTTTACGCACTCGTTTTTGGAGCTCGTCAATTGTTCGGACGATGTAGGGACTATCAGTCACGGTGTGAGCGGTCCTTTCGTTGTGTGTACCAGAAAGTATTTTAGCCGTTGAGCGCGTTGATAATTTGCTCGAATTGTTCGTTCGAGAGAACTTTGCGCTCGTATGCTCGGATTGCGGTGGCTTTTGCTAGGGCAAGGTAGGCGGTGGTGATGTCGTCTGCATTTTCTTCTTGGGAGTATCCCTGAAGTTCTTCGCGGTGGGTTCTGACGGTGTTGAAATCGCCGCGGGCGACGGGTCCTGTGAGAGCATTTTCTCCTGATGCCAGGGCGTTATCGAGGGCTGCTCGTAAGAGGGGCTCGATGTAGTGGGCTGGGTTGGGTATGCCGATGGATTCAAGAATTTGAAGGGATTGACCGGTGATAGTGACCAGGTGGTTTGAGGCATGGGCTAGAGCCGCATGATAGAGCGGTCTATCGCCTTCGGCAACGATAACTGGCTCCGCTCCCATTTCTACGGTGAGAGCTTGGGCAATGGGAAGGAAAGCTGCGGGACCGGTGACGGCAAAGCTGCAGTTCTTCAGGCGGGTGAGGTCGAGGGAGAGACCGGTGAATGTCATTGCCGGGTGAATTGCCAGCCCAACCGCACCTTTTTCGCGCGCTGGATCCAGGACGTTCGTGCCGTGGCGTCCGCTGGTGTGAATAATAATCTGCCCAGCCTGCCAGGCGTTAGTTTCTGCCAATCCGTTAACGAGTGCAGGTAGGGCATCGTCTGGAACTGCTAGGAGGACAACTTCTGAGCGCTCAACGATTTCAGGGATACTCAACACGGGTACGCCTGGAAGAAGGGCTTCTGCCCGTGTTTGTGATGCTTCTGAAACCGCGTGAACACCCACGATGGCGTGCCCGGCTTCTCGGAGTGCAGCACCGAGTACCGCACCTACTTTGCCCGCGGAAATAATTCCGATTCCCAGGCGTGCTGGTTTTGAAGAATTCACGGTCTCTACTTTACTCGCCTCCTTCATCCTGCAAATTGTACGTGCTCTGGGTTAATTTTCTTCACTCGTGTTAGTGGCTTAGTAACGAGCTAGGAGCTTCTTGGCATTGTCTCGATCGATATTCTTTGCCTGCGGAGTAATCTGTCCTTCGACCGAATGAAACTTCAGCGTTGCCAGCCCTGTCTTGCGCTGCAGTGGCCCGCAAGAGAGCTCAACCGATTGAATGCAGTCGTGGGGAACCACAGTCAGACGTCGAGTCAGTAGACCTCTGCGGATGAGTAAGAAAGTTGGGGTGAGCAGATAACCGTTGCGGCGATAAGTTAGCGGGTCAAACCAGCGGGAGGACGCCGGAGCGGGCGTGAATCCGTCGTCAGCTATAGGTCCAGAAAGTACACGCGGGAATGTCTTCACCTCACTCTGCGCGTTCCAGCGCTGAGCAACTACCAGGGGCAGTACCTTTTTTATTTCCTCTTCGGTGGCAACCAGCATGAGGTTTGAACGGTGAACACTTTCTTCTTTGAGCTCTAGCCCGTACCCTGCCACGTTCATCGTAACCGTGAACCATCCCAGGCGTTTCCACAGCAGAGGCTGTTTGATTTCTAAGGCTTGGATACGGCCGGTAGGGACAGACTGAGTAGTGGAGTTGGTGAGCCCCTTACGAATTTTCAGCCCTTCAGAGCTGTGGGAAATTCTGAAATTAAATCCCTGATTAAATTCATTCCATGCGGTAGTTACCGCCATCAGGACGATCGCTAGATTTCCGACAATGGCGCCCCAGATATTATCGCTCGCCCACACGAGTGTGCCAACGGAAACTACTGTGAACAACAGAATGAACCAAATCTTGAGGTTCAGTAGAATCGACAGCACCAGACGCCCCACCGGTAGGCGGGTAAGCTGGCGCTCCTCCGTTGTTGTCGCTGACTCCGTTTCTTCAGCCGATGAATCCGCCGCTCTTGTGGTGGCAGGATCTGACACCGTATCCGTCTGTGCACCTACCTCCAACACCCCGCCGGATTTTGCTTCTCGAACCTTGCGCAAGAGACTACTGCGAAACTCATTCGCAACGGAGTGCTTGAGGTACTCAATCTTGAAAGCTGAATCGGTACCGTCAGCTACGTCCACCGTCACTTGGGAAAGCCCCAAGAGGCGGGGTAAAAACGGCCGCACAATATCAATAGATTGAATACGTTCAAGATTCACCGTGCGGTACTTCTTGGTCAAAAGCCCCGAGCGTCTATACACGGCGTCTGAACCCACCGCGAAAAAAGTAACAAACCAGCTCCAATAGATAAGAACCAAAGCCAGCAGAAATAACGGGATGGCGAGCTTAAAGAAAAAGGAGCTTTCTGCAATAATCTGCCAGAGAGACTCCCCTACTCGCACAATAAAATCTCCCTCGTCGTTATCCCATTCCTGGTACAAGGAGATTCCCACATTCCACGCGATAACCGCAAAGATAACCCACATTTGAGTCAGCGGCGAGAGCGGATGTGCGCGCCACCAATTCAGGCTTGGTTGTTTTTCTTCCGCTGGGACTTCGCTCATTACATTGCCACCATGCGTTCTTCACCGCGCAGGGTTAACACCTGGCGCAACCGGTGCGCTTCATCCCGTTCCAAGCCGTGAATCACCGCGTTAGTACCTGCCGAAGCGGTTTTTAAATCCACCGTAGCCAGCCCCAGCATGTTTTCTAAAGGTCCAGAACTGACATCCACCAGTTGCATACGGCCGTAGGGTACAGCGGTAGCAGAACGAGTGAGCACACCCTTGGTCAGCAATAGGTGCTCGGGATATTCAGAGTATCCCCAGGAGCGCACCTGACGAGGTACAAGAACAAAAAGACCCCCTTGCCAAAGCAGCATCAGAGCAACTAAACCCCACCCCAGCCAGAGGGGGACGTTCCAATGAAAAATATAGTGCCCCAGTAACGGAATAGCGCTGAGAGCCACGCAGAGGATAGTCCAGATACTGCGCTGAACCAGACGAAGTTTCAAGTAACGAGGAGATACCCTTTTCCACGCAACGCGATCGATATCCGTATCCAAAGAGGGTTGCGGACTCTCCAGGCGGGTAGGCGGGTTTTCGAGAGATGCTGACATTGTTCTCCTCGGTGGTTCCGACAGAATGAGGCTACCTGCCCCTATTGTCTCAATCTCGTCTGCGTAACGCATCCTCCCCAGGAACGAAAAACTCGAACCTGTCCGCCGTAGACGAAACGTTTGCCCTTGTCTATCGCTTATTCAGGACGACGCCGCGCCAGACCTCGGTTAGCTTGTTCGGTATTGGGGGCAAGGGAGCCCGACCCGTCGTCGTCAGAATCTCCCGGCGGAATTTTGCACATGTTCTCCACGATAATTCCCACCACGAGCATGAGCACACCTGAGATAACTCCGATGATTGCGCCCCATACCGGGCCCCAGGTAGCACGAACGGACAGTAACCCCAGGTGATAGAAAATTAGGGCAACATTCCAGCCAGAAAATATCGCCCCTACATACGCTGCAGTTTGAGCCCATACCACTGTGCGAGCAGCGGTGAGCGGATTCATAGCGCGAGCGTCCTGCCTTCTTTCGCGATCCCGATACTTAGAGACCTGCACGCCAAACCACAGCAAAATACCGCAATAAATCACGCTGACCACAAGAACAGTGGCAGGCAATTGAAGCTCAGGACCACCGGCGCCCACGCTCAGTCCGTTGAGCAACGCCCCTGCAGCCAAAGAAACAACAAAGACAAGAAGAAGAATTCGCATTTTCAGCGAGCTCATTCGCACACCACCGGGGCGTCTCGGAATTCAATGATGCCGTCAAAATCATCAGCCTGCTCAGCTAACTTGCTGACCAGTTGCCCCTCAAGCTGGGCAGCAGGATCCATGCGAGCCCAGGGCTCCAGCACAAAAGCCCGCTCTGCCGCTAGGGGGTGAGGCAGGGTGAGATCAGGTTCGTCCATCTCTAAACTGCCGTATTCAATGATGTCAATATCCAGCGTGCGCGGCCCCCATCGTACCTCGCGGATACGGTGATACTTTTGCTCTACGCTCTGGCAAAAACGCAGCAGTTCAAAGGGGCGTAAAGTCGTTTCAATTTCCACCACAAGATTCAAGAAATCGGGCTGATCCTGCGGACCGCCTACCGCTTCTGTAATTGCCATGGGAGAGATTTTTCGCAACACAATTTTGTCGTGGCTACAGATATCACCGATAGCACGCACTAATGTTTCTTCTTTTTCGCCTAGGTTAGACCCCAAAGCGAGAATAGCTTTTACAGACATTTTCTCTCCCTGAATACGGTGACAGAAACATCAGAGAAGGTAACCTCGATGGGTGCCTTTGGCTTATGGACGGTAAGTTCCACAGCTTCCAAGGGAAAACGAGCCAAAACAGCCTGCGCAATATTTTCCGCAAGAGTCTCAATCAAATCCAAGGAATCTCCGGTAATGACATCCCGAATTAACTCTGCAACCTCGGCATAATTCACGGTGTTTTCAACATCATCACTTTCAGAGGCGCGTTGAAAATCAGTGAACATCGTAATATCTACAAAGAAGGGTTGGCCGGACTGCTTTTCAGAATCTAAAACACCGTGATAACCCACTACCCCCACTCCAGTCAGAGTGATGCGATCCATGCGCGCATACTGATTAACAGAAGTGCTAGACATTGCAGATTTTTCGGTGAGAGTCACTGGTTTCCTTATAGTGTTTCCATCTTGAGGGTAAAAGGCTCATCCTTAAACGCTATTATCCTCATTAATCACTCCGAAGGCATATTCCTTAGAAATGAATATATGCAGTCTCATTCATTAATCGCACATTCTACCCGCAATAATCAGGGGGATTTTTTGCGGACAGAAAAAACCACCGAAGAAAGGCGAGGTCAATATCACAAGAACTCCCCTCTTTTCTTCCCTCCTATTTCAAAAAATTACGCCAGCCACTTCAGTAGCTGAAATAAAAGAGAGCCGATATGACGCCAACTTATTTTTCTGCTACCCGCCGTAGGGTTTCCACCACCGCAATGGCATCGGCAGTGGGCTGCACATTATGTACCCGTACTGCCCAAGCTCCCTGCTGAGCAGAAATAGTGCTTATGGTAGTGGTCGCCCCATCTCGATTAGCAGGCGAGCGATGATGCCCGAGCGACTGCGCTCGACGATCATCCTCCGCATCTAGCAAGGTGGCAACAAAACGTTTGCGGGACCCGGCAATCAGCACAGGGTGACCCAACTCTTTCAAGCGGTCAATTCCTGCCAACAATTCCCAGTCCTGATCCCCAGCTTTGGCGAACCCCAGACCAGGATCAATGATGATATTTTCCGGTTTCACACCGCCATCCAGCAGCCGCTGACGCAGAGTAGTGAGTTCCTCACAAATTTCAGAAACAGTGTCTTCATACATGGCCTCTGAATCCATGGTGTTGGAATCGCCTCGGGCGTGCATCAGAATATAGGGAATCTGCAAATCAGCAGCTACGGCAATCATGTCGTCGCGAAGGCTCATTCCCGAAACATCATTAATGATGTGCGCCCCGGCTTCAATACTTGCGCGAGCCGTTTCGGGGTTAAGGGTATCCACGCTCATCACCGCACCCATTTTTGCCAGTTCTCGAATGACCGGCAGAATACGGCGCTGCTCCTCCTCGGCAGTAATACGCACCGATCCAGGACGGGTCGATTCGCCTCCGACGTCAATGATATCTGCGCCGTCTGCAATCATCTGCCGGGCGTGCGCCACGGCGTCTTCCACCCCATAGTGTTGACCGCCGTCTGAGAAGGAGTCAGGGGTGACATTAAGGATTCCCATGACCAGAGTTCTGTCAGCAGGGAGATTTTCGTACGATCCCCAGCCACGAATATTTTCCATCATTAGCTCCTCTGTTCATCGTGGATTTTTATCATCTCACTGAGCAAAGGGTTTTTCTTCCAGCTCCGCCGCGCTTGCTACCTCTAGACCTGTTTAAAAGTAATTTTACACACGATTAAAGTACGGGTAAGGTCTACCTAAGTAAGTATTACCTTACTTATTATTTTGTTCACACTTAGTACATTCATTAGAAAGCAGCTCATGAGACTACTCAAGCGCATTGGCAGCACTCTCGCTGTAGCAACACTTCTCGGATCTCTCACCGCTTGCGGAACCACTTCTACTGAAGAATCATCCACCCAAGATTCTTCAGAAACATTCACAGTTACCGACGTCATCGGGCACACCGTGGAATTTGATAAAGCCCCCGAGCGCATAGTCCTCGGCGAAGGACGCGCACTCTTTGCCACCTCAATCCTGAACCACGAAGAACCTTTCAAAAACGTCGTCGCTATGGGTTCAGATCTCAAAACCAGCGCCCCCTCCTTCTACCAGAAGCTAGAAGAAACTCACCCCGAACTCAACGATGTTCCCACTATCGGAGCTATTGCCAAAGGCGATGTAACGGTTGAAAACCTCATCTCCTACTCCCCCGACATCGTCATCATCACCAAAGACCACTACGATGCCGCCCAGGGCACAGGCATGATTGACAAGATGGATACAGCAGGAATCAAATACCTCGTTACTGATTTCCGCCAGCACCCCTTGGAGAACACCACAGCTTCCGTTGATATATTTGGCAAAGTATTTGACCGCGAGGAGCAGGCTCAGAAGTTCAATGAGCACTGGAAGCAGGTAGTTGAAGGCGTCAAAGAAAAGGTTGCTTCCGCCGATTCCAAGCCCCGTACTTTCCTCTGGCGTGCAGCCGGCCAGACCGATTGCTGCATGTCGTTCAACAAATCAAACTTTGCGGAATTTATAAATGTTGCAGGCGGAGAAAATATCGGAGATAACCTCCTCGATGGCGAAGAAGGATCTCTTACCCCTGAAAAAGTAATCGAACAGCAACCAGAGGTCATCATAGCCACCGGTGGCTCCTGGGCACCCAAAAAAGATAAGCCTCAACCGGTACCTCACGTTTCTTTGGGTTATGCCACCGATTACTCTCATGCAGAGAGCACTCTGGCAGGACTGCTCAAAACCCCAGGTTTCGACCAACTCAAAGCACCGCAAAATGGGGAATTCTACGGAATTTGGCACCAGTATTACGACTCCCCCTTGAACTACCTCGCCATTCAACAAATTGCTCAGTGGCTACACCCTGAACTCTTTACCGACCTAGATATGGACCAGGAAATCAAGCAGGCACACCAAGATTTCCAGCCCTTTGAAGCTTCTGGAACATTCTTCGTTCAGCACAAGGTAGATCAGAAATAAATGGCAATCGCTAGCGAGACCCCTTCATCACTTGTACGCACTCACCGGGCAGTGGTACGGCGGCGCTGGACACTTATTGGGTTGTTGATAGCCACAGCTACCATTGCGTTTATCGTGAGCACCGTTGTAGGTCCGATTGATATCGGGTTTATGCAAGTTATCCACGGAGTGTTTGACCCTTCCGCGCTCTCTGAAACTCAGCGCACAGTACTCTGGAAACTCCGCTTACCGATGTCGGTGATGGCAGTACTCATCGGTGTCTCTCTCAGTGCTGCAGGTGCGCAGATGCAGACAATTCTGAACAACCCGCTGGCTGAACCCTTCACCTTGGGTATCTCTGCCGCAGCGGCTTTGGGTGGGGCGAGCGCCATCGTTTTAGGCTGGAGCTTTTTGCCCCTCCCTCAGCTCAACCTTGCCTTTGTGGCGTGGGTTAGCGCCATTGCTGCTACATCATTAATTGTCTTCTTTTCGGTACTTCGCGGAGCGAGTTCGGAAACCATGATTCTTCTAGGCATTGGACTAGTTTTCATGTTTCAAGCGATGCTGGCATTGTTGCAGTACAAGGCTTCTACCGAGGCACTCCAGCAGATTGTTTTTTGGACTATGGGTTCCCTGACGCGAGCAACCTGGTTGGGAAATATCGTCCTTGCAGGAATCTTGCTGATTGCATTGCCGTGGATGTGGGTGCTCTCATGGAAACTCACTGCTTTGCGCTTAGGCGACGAACGGGCACGGGCAATGGGCATCAACGTCGCCCGCGTTCGAATCACTGTACTAATACTGGTTTCAGTTCTGGCGGCAACTGCTGTAGCTTTTGCCGGAGTAATTGGCTTTATCGGTCTTGTAGGACCGCATATTGCCCGTCTACTCGTCGGCGAGGACCAACGCTATTTCCTTCCTGCATCGATGGCGGCAGGAGCTGGAATCCTGTGCGCTGCCCACGCCTTGAGCCTAGTAATTGTTCCAGGAATCGCTATTCCCATTGGAATTATTACTGCCTTGGTAGGTGTACCGTTCTTCTTCCTCATCATTATGACTAGAAAGAGAACCCAATGGTAGAAACTTCAGTAGAGGTCAACGGGCTACATACCGCCTACGGCAAGCATCAAGTTCTCGATAATCTCACCGTTGCCCCTCTTACCTCTGGGAAGGTAGTAGGCCTACTTGGTCCCAACGCCTGTGGTAAATCAACCCTTCTCAAAACAATAGCGGGAGTACATAAGCCGCAATTAGGTACTGTGAGGGTAACTCTAAACGGCAAACAGATTGCCCCCAAAGAGCACTTTCGCCATATCGGGTATGTTCCTCAAGATTTACCAGGTTCTGCAGCACTCACAGCTTTTGAGACCGTCATGGTGTCAGCTTCTCGGGATTCTTCTAGCCATGGTGTGGAGAATCTAGCTGCTGAGGTAATGTGCGACCTAAAAATTTCTCATCTCGCACACCGCTATCTCAGTGAACTCTCTGGAGGGCAACGGCAAATGGTAGCCTTTGCCCAGATGCTTGTTGCTAAGCCTGCGGTGATGCTTCTTGATGAGCCAACGAGCGCTCTCGATCTCAATAAGCAGTTGTTCTTATTAGCACAGGTACGCGAGCAAGTACGTGCCACAGGCGCCCTAGCCCTGGTTGCAATCCACGATATTAACCTCTCTGCACGTTTCTGCGACGAGTTGCTCGTGATGAAAGAAGGTACCCTACAAGCACAAGGTAGCCCTCGTGACCTCCTTACCCCTGAATTGTTACGTGCAGTCTTTGAAGTAGAAACTGAAATTTTGCATCATGGGGATACCCCGGTCATTGCAACGGTGAGCTAAATCCACCCATGCAGGTCTCAAAGAAGTTCTATATAAAAGGATGCCGGGGATTTATTTCCCCGGCATCCTTTTATCTTTACCTAGTAAAAACTAGTTTTTACTCATAATCAGGCTCATAGCCTCCGCACGAGTAGCCTCATTACGTAATTGACCACGCACTGCGCTCGTCACCGTCTTGGCACCGGGTTTACGCACGCCGCGCATACTCATGCACATGTGCTCCCCCTCCACCACGACGATGGCGCCTGCAGGCTGAAGACTCTCTTCAAGAGCCTCAACAATCTGAGTAGTCATACGCTCCTGCACCTGAGGGCGCTTAGCGAACAGATCAACCACACGAGCCAGCTTAGACAGCCCGGTAACTTTCCCGTTCTCTGCCGGGATATACCCAATATGAGCAGTTCCAAAGAAAGGGACCAGATGATGCTCGCAGGTAGAGTAAAACGGAATGTCCTTTACCAGCACCATCTCAGAATGTTCAATATCGAAGGTCTTGCTCAGAAGCTCCTTCGGATCCTCATGCAGACCACTGAACATTTCCGCATAAGCACGAGCTACACGTGCAGGGGTGTCCTGCAAGCCGTCCCGGTTCGGGTCCTCCCCGATTGCCTCAAGGATTTCCCGCACAGCGGCTTCGATACGGGGCTGATCAATGCTCATTAGAGATTTCCTCCCCAGGGATTATGAATATCCCCACCATTGATACCCCCGTTGGAAGGACCGTTACCGCCCAACCCAGGTGAAGGATTTACATCGGTGGCAGGCTTTTCTACCGTTCCAGTTTCCGGTTCAATCACCGGCTGTTGAACGATGCTGTCTTCTTCAGTCTCATCCTGGCGGATGCTGCCCTTCTTCTCCTCTTCCAGCTCAGAAGGTGCCTTTACCGGAGGGATATCAGAAGGTTCGCGGTTCTCCTTGGAGTACCAGTAGCTACGCTCTGGGCGCTTGCGAACATCAGCGAAAATCTCTCGCAGTTCGTTCTCCAACAGAGTTTCCTTCTCCAAAAGAGCGAAGGAAAGACGATCGAGGACGTCGCGGTTATCCCGCAAAATCTCGTATGCTTCATCGTGGGCGTCCGAAAGCAAAGCAGCAACTTCCTGATCAACCGTCAACGCCAAAGCGTCTGAGTAGTTGTTGGAATTTCCGCCACCGCCGCCGAGGAATGGGTCGGATTCTTGGGCGGTCAAACGCACAGAACCAATCTTCGAGCTCATACCGTACTCGGTGACCATTTTGCGTGCAGTATCGGTTGCCTTCTGAATATCGTTCGAAGCACCGGTTGAAGGATCATGGAAAATCAATTCTTCAGCCGCGCGTCCACCCATCGCATACGCCATCTGGTCAAGCAGTTCGTGGCGGGTGGTGGAATACTTGTCGTCCTCCGGCATCACCATGGTGTAACCCAGAGCACGGCCACGAGGAAGAATCGTAATCTTAGTAACGGGCGCAGAATTACGCAGGGCGGCTGCAACCAGAGCGTGACCACCCTCATGGTAGGCGGTAATCTTACGTTCGTGTTCGTTCATAATGCGTGAGGAACGCTGCGGACCAGCCATCACACGATCGATAGCCTCATCAATCGCGCGCTCGTCAATCACGTTTCCGCCGTCACGAGCAGTCAGCAAAGCAGCTTCGTTCATGACGTTCGCAAGATCCGCACCGGTGAAACCGGGGGTACGCTTAGCCACCGATGACAACTCAACGCGGCGGTCAATAGGCTTACCTGCAGCGTGAACTTCAAGAATGCGTTGACGGCCCTTGAGATCAGGAGCATCCACACCCACCTGGCGGTCAAAACGACCGGGGCGAAGAAGCGCGGGGTCCAAAACATCTGGTCGGTTCGTAGCGGCAATAACGATGACGTTGGAGGTTCCATCAAAGCCGTCCATCTCAACCAGCAGCTGGTTCAAGGTCTGTTCGCGCTCGTCGTTACCGCCGCCCATGCCAACACCGCGCTGGCGGCCGACGGCGTCGATTTCGTCCACGAAAACAATGGCAGAGGGGTTGGATTTTGCTTCCTTGAACAAATCACGCACACGCGAAGCGCCCACACCCACGAACATCTCTACGAAGTCCGAACCCGAAATGGAGTAGAACGGTACGCCAGCCTCACCCGCAACAGCCTTAGCCAACAAGGTCTTACCGGTACCGGGAGGGCCGTAGAGCAGTACGCCCTTAGGAATCTTTGCGCCCAAACGGGTGAACTTTTCAGGCTCAGCGAGGAACTCACGAACTTCTTCAAGCTCAGCCAATGCCTCGTCAACACCTGCAACATCCGCAAAACGAACCGTGGGGTTGTCCTTATTGAACTTCTTCGCCTTGGACTTGGAGAAGTTCATAATTTGCGAACCGCCACCGCCCATACGGGACATGAGGAACCAGAAAACCACGCCAATCAGCAAGAAAGGAATAATCAGGTTCAGCATTGAAAGGAACCAGTTATTCTCTACCGGTTGATCGGTATAGCTATCCAGGTGTCCATCATCAATTGCTTTAACGACGTCGGTTGCACGGGGCTCTACATAGTAGAACGTCACGTTCTTACCGAGATTACGCCCCTCAGAGTTGGTGTACTCGTCTTTAAGCTCCAGATCGACGCGCTGATCGCCGTCATACATCTTGGCGCTGACCGCTTTGTCGTCATTCAACAACTGAAGACCAACATTGGTGTCTACGCGGCTAGCACCGCCAAATAGGCTACTCAGCGACATAGAGAAAAAAATAATGACCGCAAGAATAACCCAGAACCAAGGTCCTGAAATGAGCTTATTGAAGAACCCCTTCTTCTCACCGGGATTCTTGTCGTTAGTTTTTTGCGCCAAGGCTAATAGTCCTCCATAAAGACGGCGGGCGCCGCCCTAACCATTCTGCATATGCGGGCAGAAAGAATAAGTTGCACATCGAAATGTACTTGCCCAATGTACAAGGCAACGCTGAAAACTTCCTATAAGTTAGCGTTTGTTCCACTTCGGGCTAAAAAATTACGGTGCGACCCCACCGCAGCAAGGGGGAATCGCACCGGGATTTTCACCCTAAAAATTAGGAATATACGTGAGGTGCCAAAGTGGCAATGCAATCAAGGTTGCGGTAACGCTCAGCGAAATCCAACCCGTAACCGACCACGAACTCAGGCTCGATATCCCAGCCAACATACTTGCACTGAACATCAGTCTTAACCGACTTAGGCTTACGCAACAAAGCGCAAATTTCAACAGAGTTAGCGCCGCGGTGCTGCAGGTTCTGCTGCAACCACTGCAAAGTCAGACCTGAGTCAACGATGTCTTCAACAATCAGAACATCACGACCGGTGAGGTCAGTATCAAGGTCTTTGAGAATGCGGACAACGCCCGAAGACTTAGTGCCGGAGCCGTAAGAAGAAACAGCCATCCAGTCCATAGTGTAGTGAGCGGTCAGAGCGCGGGAAAGATCTGCCATGACCATGATGGCGCCCTTGAGCACACCGACCAGCAGGACGTCTTTGCCTGCGTAATCGCGGTCAACCTGCCCTGCAAGTTCTTTAATCTTTGCATCGATTTCTTCTTTGGTGAAGAGAACGTGCTTGATATCGTTCTGTACGTCTTTTTCCTGCACGAGTTGGGGTCTTCTTTCTCGAGATGTGAACCTAAAATCAGTGTACCGGTTGTTGATTCTCTGTGCCTAGAAAGTAGCAGGAAGCCAGTAGTTTTCTAAACATTTGAGACTTCCGGGGTTTATCCCTAAGATTGCACCGACAGTCCGGCGCAGCGGGAGGCAAGCTGGCTGGGTCTGGCGTGAATCGCCTCAGCGAGCGCCAGCGAACTCAGGCGAGAGGGATCGCTTGCCGACGCTGTGCCAGGCGTCAGGTGCATCTACCTTATGGATAAAAGAAATCTATTTATTTTCGATAAAAACAAGAATTCCGGTTTGTTTCAAGTCGAATTCTCCGGTGGGGGTAGAAATCCTTATTCCTGGACGACGCCGATACACGCTCACATGCCCGGCAAGTTGCACGGGGCCGCCAATACTGTGTTCAGCGGCGAAAGCGGTCAAGGCGGTGAGCCTTTCAAAGCTGGGGTTCTGCCCGCCTACAGCTTTTACGGCTAGTGAAAGTACTCGTTGCAAGAGCGCCGGGTGCAAGGAGGAGAGCGCCGCGCGGTTAAGAACGCGCACTCTTTGGTGGTCTTGCAACGGCTGCTGGAGGCGCAGATTTTCCACTCCCCCTACCTGTTCTAGGTTCAGGGAAATGTCCTGCAATTTTTGGTGTGCCTGCTCGTCGATATACTCAGCGTCAGGGCCAATAATGGTTGCGGTGCGTGCCAGCGATACCGCGACGTCGCCGCCTAAGTTGTCTTCAAGATAGGGAAGTATCGAGTGGCGGACTTTCGCACGCATCAGACTCTGATCAAAGTTCGTGGGATCGTTCCACGGTTCTAACCCCTCAGCCTCACAAATCTGCTGAATCTGTGAGCGCCGCACGTTCAAAAGAGGGCGAACCAGGGTCAGACTATCTATGTTTCGAACCCGTGGCATGCCGCTGAGGGATTTGGTTCCCGACCCTCGCGCAAGACCGAGCAAGACTGTTTCTGCCTGGTCATCGAGGGTGTGTGCTAGCAAAAGTACGGCAGCACTGGTCTGATCCACGGCTTCTCGAAAAGCACCGTAGCGGGCTGTACGCGCCGCCATTTCAGGCCCCTCCGAAGCATGCTCTACCTCTACTGTTTTTATCAGAATAGGGGAAAGCCCCAGATCTGCACACTGTTGCGCTGCTTGGCGCGCAACTTTTGCAGAGTTTTCCTGCATTTGATGATCTACTATCACTGCTCCTACGGCAATCGATCCGCGGCGGGCAAAGTGCGCGCTAATTGCCGCCAGCGCCAGCGAATCAGGACCGCCCGAGCAACCCACGAGAACTAGCTTTTTCTCCTGCTCAGAATCAGGTCGGGGTGCTTTTTTACCGGAGGCAGCAACGGTGTTGTCTCCCAGCACAGAGTTAAGTGCTTCTGCCACCTCGTTTCGCGCAAAACCTACTGCCGGGTGAAGGCGACCCTTACGCCCGTCCTGCATTATTTCTGCCCACCACGAGCGGATTCGATCTCTGCACCTAAGACGCGGTCAATCCATGCCTGAGGATTATGAATTTCGGTTTCGGTGGGAAGGTTCTGCGCGCCGTCCCAGATGCGGTTGAACTGCTGCATACCCCGCGCGTCCACGATGAACTGAACAAATTTTTGGCCGTCTTTATACTGGCGGAGCTTGCGGTCCATGCCCAAGAGCTTGCTCATAAATTTAGTGAGTATTTTCTGGGTTTCGCTACGGCGGTTGAAGCGGCGGCGAATGGTTCGAACGGTCGGCACAATCGAAGAATCGACGGCGTCCATCACTACATTGGCATGACCTTCCAACAGACTCATCACCGCGGTAATCTGGCTCAGTAATTCACGGGCTTCAGCGGACATAACGGTTTCAACGCCGCTAGTTTTCTGCGATGAATCACTCTCTTTGGAGTTCTTGAGCGATGACGCCGCAGACAGCGCGCGCTCCATCAGATTCTCACTGGTGGCGCCCAGTTCTTCGGTCATAGCCTGCATGAGGTGCAGAATATGCTCGCGCATCCAAGGAGCGGCAGCAAACTGAACGCGGTGCGTCTGTTCGTGGAGGCAGACCCAGAGGCGGAAATCTTCGGGATCAACATTGAGCTCTTGCTCAAGTTGGATGAGGTTGGGAGCTACAATCATGAGTCGCCCGCCTTCGGCACCGTGTCCTGCTAAAGCGGCGTAGGGATCATATTGACCCAGCACGCGAGTGGAAAGATAAGCGAGCACCCCGCCGAGCTCAGTTGAGCCAGCAACAGATGCCAGGTTCTTTTGCGAGTCAGTCATCTCTGCAAATTTTTGCCCCATGAGGGAATCCCCCACCGGGTCAAGCATAACGGCGAAAGACTGCGTATTAGCCTTCGCCCACGTCGCGCGGTCTACGATAAGCACTTCGGAATCTCGCAGGTTATGAGCGGCTTCAAGCCCGGTAATCTCGTAGACGTAATCTACTGAAGCCACGGTAGCGTAGCGCATGCTCTCGACGGCGGCACGCATGTCCGCCGGTTTTACCTTAGGGCCAGCCGGAGCCAAATTCTTAGCTACTTTCGCGGCAGTTTCCCATCGGATAATGGAAGAAGTGCCCTGGGACTGAGGAGTTATATTCGCAGAAGTCATCTATCCCAGTCTACTGGTGCTTGTTCCAAAAGATGAGCGTCTCTGGATTTTCGCAAAAAGTACAAAGTTTCGGCATAAATACAAGCTAGAGAGTGTATTTAAGCTGAAACTGTGTACTTTTTTACCCCGTTTCGAAGATGCAGCTCTCAGACAAACGAAAAGCCGGTGAGGCAAATTTCTCTGCTTCACCGGCTTTACATATCAGCTACATCTTAGTTTTTGTCGTCAGCTTCAGCTTCAGCAGCTGTCTCATAGTGAGATTCCTTGAAACGCTCCTGAGCTTCACGAACGAGGCGCTCAGCGGTTTCGCGGCCTTCCCAGCCTTCAGCCTTAACCCACTTGCCGGGCTCAAGATCCTTGTAGCGCTCAAAGAAATGAGCGATTTCAGCCTTGACGTGCTCCTGGATATCTTCGATTTCCTTGATTTCGTCGTAGCGCTTGTCAGAAGGAACGCACAGAACCTTAGCGTCGCCACCAGCCTCATCGGTCATGTTGAAAACGCCGACGGGGCGTGACTCAACGAGAACGCCGGGTACGAGCTCATCGTTAATCAGAACCATGGCGTCCAGTGGATCGCCATCTTCGCCCAGGGTATCTTCAAAGTAGCCGTAAGCGGTGGGGTACTGCATAGAAGTAAAGAGCACACGGTCCAGGCGCAGGCGGCCGGTTTCGTGGTCGATTTCGTACTTAACGCGTGAGCCACGGTTAATTTCAATAGTGACATCGAGTTCCATAAGAGTCCTTTCAGGTGCGTATGAAATGAGAGCAATTGTTTGAATTGCTCCCGACCATTCGGTGTACAGTCTATCTCAGTACCCTTTGTTCCTCGCAGTTTTTCAACTGAATTGACGCTTTCGGAGGTAAATCCCCCTTGTCAGCTGATACCCCGGCTTCATCTTCTCGTTCTTCCTCCGCGCGTTCGTCCAGATCGGGATGGGGAATTGCCGCTCTCCTTACCGCTGGCGCCATAGCTACCGGGGCGTGGGCTTTTCCGCACATTCAGCAGGCTCAAGAAATTCAAGACGGCGCAGACCCGTCGTTCTCCGCTCCTGCTCCCAGCGGCGCAGCGACTCCTACGGCAACTCAAACCTTAACCGCAGGTGCTCTAGATACTCAGCTGAAACCCATCGCAGAATCTTTTAATGCGGGCAACATATCGGGCACTGTGACCGACGCCGCCACCGGCGAATTGCTCTACTCCCACCGTGCAGATGCGGCGAGGATTCCTGCCTCTAACTTCAAAATTCTCACCGACTATACGCTAATGCGTCACGCGGATCCTGCAGCTCGCTACACCACCGCCGTCAAGCAAGCGGAGAATACCCTGACCCTTGTTGCCGGTGGAGACACCCTGCTGGGGACCGGTAAGTCCAACGAAGATTTAGTAGTAGGACATGCAGGGTTGCAAACCTTAGCGCAGAAAACTATCGATGCCCTGGCACAGCAAGACCAGAAAAACTTTGTTCTCAACCTGGATACGTCGCTTTATTCTGGCCCAGCTATCAATAGCGCGTGGGCGCAGGAAGATATAGACGCAGGGTTTGTGAACAACCTGGCTCCTGTTGCTTTTTACTCGCATTATTCACCGGGCGCAGACGGACGTTCTACCACCAACCGCCCTACTCAGCCAGCCCAAGAAGTACAGCAGCACCTGCTCGATACCCTCAACGAACTAGGCGCTCAACAAGGCATCACTTTCACCTTGGGCAAGGAGAAAAAGGCGGACGACGGCGCCGCCACTGTTGCCGCTGTAGAGTCTGCGACCGTCAGCGAGCAGGCTGCCTATATGATGCAAGAATCAGACAACATGCTCGCCGAGGCCTTGGGCAGAAATGCTGCGGTAGCCGCCGGCAAAGAGGGCTCCGAACAGGCCGCCAAAGATTTAGTACGATCTACTTTAGAAGCCGACGGGATTTCTACCGCAGGTCTTGCTCAAACCGATTTGTGCGGGCTTTCCATGGACAATAAAGTCACCCATGAAACCCTCACTCAAATCGTCCGCGCAATGGTCAACGATGAGAACGGCCTGAGTGCTGCGCTCAGCGGATTCCCCGTTGCCGGCGGAAGCGGAACCCTCGAATCACGGTTTGATGATTCCGCCGAAGCCGCCGCCCGAGGGTACGCCCGAGGCAAAACGGGAACGCTCAACAAAGTTATTGCCCTCACCGGTTACACCGAGCGAGACAACGGGCAAGTTCTCATTTACTCGTTCATCACGAACAATGTCACAGATACCGCCCAGGCAAAAAACGCAATCGACAGGTCAGTAGCGGTAGTCACCAACCATTAAGACTCAGGAGTAAAGGTAATCAATTGGTTCTAGTTAGCTCAGCCAGCACAGCAACGGTGAACTAACCTTCTCGTCTGGCTCGCAAGAGCTCGCAGAAACGATTCATGCCAGACCCAGCCAGTTCACCTTACTGCTGTGCTGGCTGAGCTCTCACCAATGAGTACCCTTATGAGAACTTAGGCTACAGAAACTGCACCGGTGAATGAGTTCCAAGAAATAACCTGGCCGCCGCTGAAGTTCTGGCGGACGAAAATGCCGTCCCAGTATTCCTCAGTGGTGGGGTACCCTACGCCGTTTTCAAATCCACGGCGCGCGAATTCAGCACCAATTGCGCCGTTTTCAAAGACCGCATGCGCACCGGTTGCGGGGCTCCACAGAACCTTCGAACGTGCTCCACTTTTGTTGAAGACCTGGTAGTAACCGCCGTCGACCAGTCCACCCTGCTCTGCCATCGTGGGATAACCCAGTGTGTTTTCGCAGCCATTGTTAATCCAGAATCGACCGATAGCGCCCTGGCGAAATACTGGGTGCGCACCGGTGTAGTT
This sequence comes from Rothia sp. ND6WE1A, assembly GCF_001683935.1. Taxonomy (NCBI): domain Bacteria; kingdom Bacillati; phylum Actinomycetota; class Actinomycetes; order Micrococcales; family Micrococcaceae; genus Rothia; species Rothia sp. ND6WE1A. The sequence continues at coordinate 99,367 of NZ_LXTU01000061.1, forward strand.
AGACCACATGAAGGTGGTAGTGTTGCCATCTTTGTTAAAGTTCTGCCAGGCGCCGTCGTCGACCAGTCCGCCACGTTCGTTCATGGTGGGCTCACCGAATCGGGCCGCTCCACCGTCGCGGTAGTAACCGGCAGCAATGCCATCGCGAACCTTAAAGCCGCTAGGTTGCACCGCTGTGCTGGCGCCAGAGACGGTGTTCTGAATATCCGAGGGACCGTCGGTATCGTAGCGGTAAATGCCCATGTTGCCCAAGACGCGCCAGGGCAGGTTGTTGCCGTAGCCGTAGCACAGGCCGATGCCGCAGGTGTTAGCAGACGGAGCGAGGATAGCGGCGTTATGAGCCGGTGAGCTCTTCCAGAAAGCTAGAAGCTGGCTGATGTCGTCGTTATAGGAAAGTGCGATGACTTCGCGTACGAAAGAGTAGCCCTGAACCTGAGGGTTGTTGAGAAATTCAGTGCCGTGGGAGAAAAAGCCCTGGTCAAACTGTCGTTTCGCTTCATTATCCATCACCGAGGCAACAGTAGCCGAGTGGCGAAGAGCGCCCAGCCCATGTTCGGCACGGTATTCATTAACGAGGTCGAGTAGTCGTTGCGCGTCGGAGGCACGGTACTGCGCGCTGACGGTTCGAATATCGCTGGATGATGCCTGCGCTGCCGAGCTCACGGCGAGGGTTCCCAGTCCGACGAGGGCGGCAAGGCCTGCGTGGCGGCGGGATAGAGAGAAGGAACCTATCTGGTTCATAGTATTTTTTGACATAAAATCGCCTCTCCGAGCTTTTCTGGTAGGGGGGGGAGAAATGAAGCTGTGCAGGCACAACTTTATAGAATCGTTATCTAAATCCCAATCAACTTATCGAAACTTTTTCTTTATATTCGAATGATTCGAATATAAATACTAATGTGCGGTTTCATATCAATTTTGTCAGCCAGCTATGCAGGGCATCATCCCGCCAGAGCGGAATATGAGCCACAAGAGCTCCTCCAGCAAATACATTTCATTATTTCTGCAAGGTGAACATGAAAAATTGTTTAATTATTTAAATAAAAAAGTTAAATTGCTCCGCTGGGTTATCGCACTAATTATTACGTATACTTACTAAACTTTAAGTTAGTTTCGAATAAATTATTTTCTGGACACACGGCATCGTGTCTTGAAATACGACACGCTCCCCGCAAATTTTTCTCCTCTCCCGGCGGCAGAAGTGCTTATCTTGTCAGTGGACGTTGCTAGGTTGGAAGCACCAGTACCCCTCGTCGAGAGAAAACTATGTTCTTCTTGCCTACTTCTGACGGAACGTCTCAGCGTCACGCTGTCTTTTCTGCCAGCGATCTTGTGCTCGCTGCCACTTGTGAGTATGCCTCGCTTCAGGTGCTCGATGAAAAACTCGGCAGAATCCCCCGCAGCGATTTTGCAGAAGATGCATTACTGGCACGCACCAGTGTCTTGGGAGATCAGCATGAAAACGCGGTTTTAGAACAGTTCAAAGAACGGTTTGGGCAGTGGAACCCTGAGACCCATACCGGAGTATATGAGGTAGAGCCTGCCTCAGACTATTCGCGAGAAGCACTGGAAGCTAAACACCGCGAAACTATGCAGGCGCTTGAAGCTGGCGCCGACGTCGTCTTTCAAGCATCGTTCTTTGACGGCGAATTTCACGGGCGAGCAGACTTCCTCGTCAAAACTGGCCCCGGAGAATTCGCGGTGTACGACACTAAACTGGCCCGCCACGCTAAAGTAACTGCGCTCCTTCAGTTAGCAGCCTATGCGGATCAGCTCCTCAAAGCAGAGTTCGCTGTTCATCCAGATGCCGTGCTGATTCTCGGAACCGGAGAAGAATCAACCCACAACATCTATGAGATTCTGCCGGTCTTTCGCGAACGCCGACGCCGCTTCCTCGACACCTTAGCGCGCCATTCGCAAGAGGGCGTAGAGGCGGTGAGCTGGTTTGGGTCGGAAGATGTTGCCCGCTGTGGCAGGTGCGAGCGGTGCGCCGTTGAAATTCAGAAGCACCGGGACATGCTGTTGGTGGCTGGCATGAGCGTGCGCACCCGCAATAATTTGTGGGCAAAGTATGGGATTCGCACTATTGATGAGTTGGCTACTTTAGAGCCGCAGCGGGGGTACTTGCCGGCGTCATATCAGAAGCTTAAAGATCAGGCGGCCTTACAGACTGGGCTAGCTGGGTTCGATGGTTCGCGCACTTTCACTAAAAACGGGCAGTCACATACTGTGTCCTACGCTCTTTTGCCCAGTAGCACATTGGGTTCGTTACCTCGTGCTAACCCCGGTGATATTTTCTTCGATTTCGAAGGTGATCCGCTGTGGCAGGATGGCGAAGGTTCATGGGGTTTGGAGTACCTCTTTGGGGTAGTTGAAGCCGATAGCTCCGCAGAGACTGCTCGGTTTATTCCGTTTTGGGCGCATGACCGGGTGGAGGAACGTCGCGCCCTCATGGATTTCTTAGAGTACGTGCGCCGGCGCAGGCAGCAGTACCCTGGGATGAAGATTTACCACTATGCAAACTATGAGAAACGCGCGCTACGGGGCTTAGCGGCACGCCATGGCGTGGGTGAAGAAACCGTGGATGAACTCTTGCGAGAAAACGTGCTGGTTGATCTTTTTGAGACCGTGCGCCACTCGCTGAGAATTAGCGAAAATTCCTACAGCATTAAAAAGCTTGAGCCACTCTATATGGGTGAGAATTTACGCGGTGGAGAAGTAACTGACGCCGGTGCTTCCGTGGTTGCCTACGCAGATTTTTGCACCGCTAGAGACACCGGCAATGCAGAGCTAGCAGAACATATCAAGAGTTCGATTGCTGACTATAACGAGTATGACTGTGTTTCCACCCTGCGCTTGCGTAATTGGTTATTGGAGTTGGCGGGGCGAAATGCCGCTGAAGAATCCGCAAACGTTCTGACTCATTCGAGCGGGGACGACGCCGCACAGGGGCCGCTGGAGGAGCTGGTAGCGGCGTCGGGTAAAGACCGCGAAGAAGCGTCTGCAGCAGAAAAAGCCCTCATTGAATTTGTAGAGAATCTTGACCCTGAGCAGGGGCTGGGTGCAGATGAGCAAGCCATTGCCATGGTTGCTTCTGCCACCGGTTACCACCGCCGCGAGCGCAAACAGTTCTGGTGGGATCACTTTGACCGGTTGGCATCTGCCGTGGAGGAGTGGGAGGAAACCCGCAATGTGGCGCTATTTGAACGCGCCGACGTCGTCGAAGATTGGGCGAAGGATCCGGATCGTCCGCGTGCTCAGCCTACGCGGTTGTTGGGGGTGCGGGCTCGGGTGGCTGAAGGTTCCTCGCTTAAAGAAGGCGATAGTGGTCTGTATCTGATGTACCAGGATTCGTTTCCACCTTATATTGAGGCAAAGTTAGCGGAGCAGGCAGAGAAGTTCGCCGCTTCGAATGACGGGATAGTTCCCGATGTTCTTCGGGCCGGTGATTTCAGGGGAACGATTGAGAGTATCGAAACTCAGCTCGATGGAACGGTGAATATGCGTATTCGGGAATCACTCCCCCGCGGTGCAGAAGAATTCACGCAGATTCCTATGGCGCTCACTCCCCCGCAGCCACTGCAAACCAAGGCGCAGGAGCAGTCTCTCCAAGGTCTAGCGGAAGAGGTAGGCGCGTATCTACCTGAGATTCCCGATGCGCCGGAACTAGATATTCTGCGGCGTCGAGCACCCCGGCTCAAACCTGGACATACCCTAGAGCGCCCTAACGTCGAAAAACACGGCTCTTTTGCCACTATCGAGGCTATCTATGCGGCAGTATCCGCATTGGATCGGTCCTATGTGGCAGTACAAGGGCCTCCCGGTTCTGGCAAGACTTTCTTAGGCTCGCATGTGATAGGTCGTTTGATTCAGGACGGCTGGAAGATTGGGGTGGTCGCTCAATCTCACGCCGTCGTCGAAAACGTGTTGCTGGGCTGTATTGAAAAAGGCAAAGTGCGCCCCGAACAGGTCGCAAAATTTGCCGGCAAAACTCAGATGTCCCAGGCACCCTGGGTGGAAGTGGACCAGAATGCGTTGGCTCAGGCACTCAAAGAACCTGCTGGTTTTCTCATCGGCGGCACAGCCTGGGATTTTTCCAGCGATAAGAAATTTGATGCACGAGTACTCGATCTTTTGGTTATTGACGAGGCCGGTCAGTATTCGCTAGCCAATACGCTTGCGGTTGCACGCGCGGCACAAAACATGCTGCTATTGGGGGATCCCCAGCAGCTTCCTCAAGTCACCCAAGGCACCCACCCCTACCCGGTGGATGAATCGGCTCTCGGCTGGCTCTCTGCTGGGCATGACACACTGCCCGAGAAGTTAGGCTATTTCTTGGATGTCTCCTGGCGTATGCACCCAGCATTGTGTGCCCCGGTTTCGCTACTCTCCTATAGCGGTAAGCTCCAATCGGCGCCTGCCGGTGCGCAGCGAGAGCTTGCTGGGTGGGCACCTGGGATTTTTGTGCGAGAGGTTGACCATCGAGGAAACACTACCTCTTCAATAGAAGAGGCACTGGAGGTAGCCCATATTGCGCGGAGCTTCATCGGCGCTCAGTGGACAGAAAACTTAGCTCACCCCGAAAAGTACCGCTCCTTAGAACCCGAAGATATTTTGGTAGTTGCTGCTTATAACGCCCAGGTGGATCTCATCACTGAAAAACTAGAGTCGGCAGGGTTGAAGGACGAAGACGGCGGAGTGCGCGTAGGCACGGTCGATAAGTTCCAAGGGCAAGAAGCTCCGGTAGTGATTGTCTCCATGGCGGCGTCCTCCGCCGGCGAATCGGCCCGCGGGGCAGAGTTCTTGCTCTCCCCCAACCGACTCAACGTGGCGATATCCCGCGGTCAATGGTGTGCTGTGCTCGTGAAATCTTCCTCTCTCACCAATTTTCTACCGACGACCCCCGCCGGGTTGTCTCAGTTAGGCGGGTTTGTGCGTCTTGCAGAAGATTCTTCTCCCTTCCCCGCAGAGTAAAATAACAGCAGGCCTTGCCTGTAAGAGCTCGAAAGGAGCCACCTGTGCCATTGCACCGCACTGAACGCGCACGCACCCCTTACCTCTTTCATTTCAAGGGGCAAACGGTAGCTTTGGGCAACCCAGAATTTCTCTTTGGAATCAACGATTTACTGCTAAAAGCGGGAATATCTACTCGTCCTACTTTCTGGGATCAGGCATATTTTGAGGGACCTTCTGGCGAGTATATAGAGCTCAAAGGCACCGGGGTAGAAGATTTTGGGGCAGCGAACGATAAAAGTATGCTCAACTCGGTGGGCGCTAATTTAGAGCGGGAAGAATTTTGGGATGCCATAGAAAAAGGTGTTTTCTTAGGGACTTCCTGGCCTGTTGGCAACGCACCGTTGGTGCTCAATGAGATGCCGGTGTGGCTCAAAAACGCGCGTTCTTGGGAGTTTGATTCAGTATTGCCACCCGATGGTCCAGGAGAGATGGGCGGCTGGGCACGATTGGACGAACGTGCCGGCGCTGGTTACCCGGTAGGACTTTTTCAGCTCACTTCAGAAGATTCTTTTTGGGTCCTTGGTTCTGCCGATGACCTTGACGGCATCATGGAGCTCTGCCGCGAACTCGCCCCTATTCGAACAGGTTTTAGCCAAGCCACCGGTTTTATCGGTACCGACGCGCGGTACAACTGTTTGGCACTGCCCATGGGATGTCGGCAAGTATTGCAGGAAGAATTATTCGCTGCGGGAGTATATGCAGAAACGCTTTTCTGGGAGTAACACGAGAGTTACTTCATCAACCCTGCCCGGTTGATTTGGCATACTGAGGGGTGTGTATGTAGTGACCCTTATTTCTCGTTCCCCCGAGAGCCCAGAAAATTTCTCTGAATTGCTAGAGCAGCTCAACGCTCTTGAGCCAGCCATCCCTTTCATTCAGACATACCCCGATGAAGTTCAAGGTGGTTTTGAATCCGCAGAACCAGCGCTTCGAGCCATGTTGTTAGCTACCCCAGAGGCTCGTTTCTGGGCAGGTATCGGAGTCGGCGCGGTGAAAGCACCCCGATTCGCCGCAGCACTCGGTGCGATTTCCACCCCCGAGTGCTCAGGCGACGCGCTGGATTTCTCCCGTCTTGCCGTCGAACAAGCTCAAACAGGGTCACCTGCGCGCGGCGTCGTTGTCCTGGGGCATCATCGAGCTTTTTCAGAGCAAGCAACGGGTTTAGCGCGGCTCATTTTCCGCGTCGCTAGCGAGCGCACCGACGCGGAAAATCGGGTGCTCTCGCTCATCGTTCCAGGGGTGCGTGGGCAGCAGAAAGCTGTAGCTCAGGCGCTGGGAATATCTGCACAGGCGGTTAGTAAAACGCTGGTGCGTTCTTACTATCACGAGCAAGAAGCAGCTTTGCCAGCTCTGGCGGAGATACTCATCAATCTCGATCAAGACAGCTAATTTAGCGCAAAGTCACTGCATCAAGAACGAAGTCAGCAACATGGCGGGAACTGCGGCGCAGGTGGAAAGCAGTACGATATCGCGGGTCAGCACGACTGAAATTTGGTAGCGCGACGCGTAGTTAAAGAGGTTCTGAGCGGTCGGCAAACCCGCGAGAACCGTGGCGGCGGTAAGGTCTTCGCGGGAAAGATGGAAGACCAGCGAACCGAGCAGGAATGCCACCAGCGGCATTAGTGCCACCTTGAAAATAACTGCGGTCAATGTTTCGGCGCGCTGATCTACCACGGTTAGTGGTTTGTTGCCTCGCAGAGACATACCAAAAGCAATCAGAATAAGCGGGATACCCGCTCCGCCAATTAGGCGCAACGGTTCCAGCGCGATATCCAGCATAGGAACGTTCAGCGCGTTGCAGACCACGCCAAGCAAGGATCCGATGACCAGCGGATTCCGCAAAGGCTGAGTGGCGACGTCCTTGAGGCTGAACCTCCCCCGGCTGGTGATATCAAGAACCGCCAACAGCACCGGCGTCAAAAAGACAAGCTGGAACAGCAAAATAGGTGCCACCTGTGCCGGATCCCCAAAGATATAAGTGGCAACTGGCAAGCCCATATTATTGGCATTGACCATACCTGAACCCGTAGCGCCCAGAACCGTGCGGGCTATCCCCCGGCCTAGCACAACCCCAAAAATCACCGTGTATAACAGGGCAACGACGCAAAAGCTGATTGCCGCAACAGGTAGCCTGCTGGAGAAGATGATAGAAAGATCAGCACGATAGAGGGTGCCAAACATCAAGGCAGGTAGCGCAACGAAAAAGGCAAAACGGTTGAGCACCACCCCGGCGTTCGAGGGAAGTATTTCAACACGGGCAAGAACATAGCCCACAGCTACGACTACACCAATAATGGTGAAGCCTTCTAAAACTCCGAGCATCCGTTCTCCCTCCTGAGTTCCCCGATTGCGCAGGCACCAGACCTAGCGCATCGAACACATCGAACCGGGTAACTGGCCGCGGTGGTCTGCCACCCAACCGTAGATTTTCTCGGCGACCTTACGAACGGGTCTAAAAAGTAGCAGGACGCCGGTTCCTCGCACCCAACGCTTGTGACTTGTTTTCAGTGCCAACGCAATACCGACCACCCCGTAAGCAACCTGGCCGGTCGGTAGCACAAAGGGAATAGCCCGCTCAAACCTCCGTAAGTCAACGCCATGAACAATAAGCTCCTCGCGCCATCCCGGCTCAATATCTGCACGCAGGTCGAGCCGCCGCAAAAGAGCGGCGGCTCGTGTACACAATCCACAGTCCGGGTCGAAAAGAAGGGTGCTCATAGGAGAAACTTTACTCTGCAGAGGGGAGCATTGACCGCCCGGCACAGCATCGGATGGAGGTACTTATAGACGGCGAACTCATCTACTTCGCTGCGGAGATAAACCCTTCTTGTACCATCCAGTCGTAGGCAACCTGCGCCGGATCCTGCCCCTCGACGTCGACCTTGTAGTTCAGGTCCATCATGACGTCATTATTGAGTTTTGCCGCTACTTGGTCGTAGGCGCCTTCCAATTCAGGGTAACGTTGCAACGTTTCGGTGTTGAACACGGCGGCGGCGTTGTAGGCGGGGAAGTACTGGCGGTCGTCCTCTAACACGGTGAGATTAAGTGCCTTGATACGTCCGTCGGTAGTGAAGACTTCGCCAAAGTTACATGAGCCATCCGCCGTGGCGGTGTAGACCGTGCCGGTATCCATGATGGATATGTTTCCATCGGGCAAACCGTTGGCTTCTCCGCGGGGCATGTCGTAGGTTTTGAGCATCCCGTTGAGACCATCAGAGCGGGAGTTAAACTCGGCTTCTATGCAGAGAGTGCGATCTTCTGCTGGGAGCTTGGCGATATCAGAAAGCTTGGTCAGATCGTGTTCCTTAGCGTAATCCGAGCGGACGGCAAACGAATAAGTATTGTTGAGCTCGCTCGGCTTACCCCAGGTGAGCCCATTTTTCTTATCTGCTTCGGATACGGCATTCCACATGGCGGTTTGATCAGCGATGCTTTCGCTGTTGCCCATATACGTCATCCAGGCGGTGCCGGTGTACTCCCATTCCATGTCGACCTCGCCGTTCAACATGACCTTGCGGGCAGGTTGGGAACCGGGGATGTTCGTCATGTCTGTGACTTCGAACCCGGCGGCGTCAGCCACCAGCACACCAATTTTGCCGAGAATCACCTGTTCAGTGAAGTTCTTAGCACCGACGGTGAGTTTCTGCCCTTCGGCGCCGTCAATCGGTTGGATAGAACCGGCAGAGGCAGCGGGAACCTCTGAGGTTGAGGGCTTCAGACCGCAACCTGTCAATCCCAGCAGAGAGATGGTCGCTACTGCGCCGATGTGGTGGAGCTTAGAAAATTTCATGCTTAGAGTCCCTTCGGCGTAACGGCGGTTTCTATCACGCGTGCAATCCAGTCAACAGCAAGTGCAAAGACAGCTACCAGCAGGGAGCCGAAAATGAGTACACGATCCAGTGCCAGATTGACGCCGGTGGTGATGAGCAAGCCCAAACCGCCACCGTTGATAAAGGTTGCCAGAGTTGCGGTACCAACCAGTAGGACGAGCGCGGTACGAATACCTGCGAGCATCACGGGAACCGCCAGGGGTAGTTCAACTTTCCACAGCACCATGCCAGGGCTCATGCCCATGCCGCGGGCAGCTTCAATAGTTCGCTTATCGACAGCTTCTAGTCCGACCATGGTGTTCTTGAGAACCGGTAAGAAGGCGTAGACCACCAGGGTTACAATCGCAGCGGTAGTACCAAAGCTGAGCCAGAAAGCGAAAAGCACAATCAGACCCACCGGAGGCGCTGCCTGACCGATATTCGCCAGCGCCATCACCGGCGTCGTCAACTTACGGAAGGGACCGCGCGTGAGCAATATGCCCACGGGGATTGCCGTCACAAGCACAATAACCGCTGAAATAATGGTTAGTTTGAGGTGCTCCCATGCCAGCGTGCTGAGGTAAGAAGCATTCAGGGTGATGCGCTCAGTCTCGGTGAGGTCTGCAGTGCTCATCCACCAGAACATCACGCCCAGAATAACCAGCAAGACGATGGGCTGAATCAGCAAACCCTTCCACGAGTTAGCTTGGGTCAGCGACGCTGTGGCTTCTTTCGTTTCGGTTTGCTCTTGAGTAGCTGAACTCATGCACGCTCACTCCCCCGGTGGGTCTCAGCAGGGTCGGAATGTTCTGCCCAGGGAGCAGAATCGTTCTCTACTTCAGTGGCAGTTTCTTCTTCATCCATAGCGTAAGAGATCACGCCGTTTTCGCCCGTTGCAAGCTTGGGGATCGCACCGGTGTTGTGGCCAACGGGTGTGGAAACTTCTTCGGGGTCAGCAGAGATATGGTCGATAGCCTTAATCACGGTTTGAACAGTGATAATGCCCTGGTAAGCACCGCGCGAACCGGTCACAGCGGCATCCGAGGAACCTGCCACAAGCATGGTGTCCAGTGCGTCGTCGAGAGTTGCAGAATCGGATACCACGGGGAACTGACGGGCGTGAGCTGCCCCGACGGTAGTCATGCGTTCTAGCTGACGGCGAGTCACCCAGCCGATAGGACGGTCACGGGAATCAAGCATAATAGCCCGTAATACCCCGGCTTCGTTCATGTGGGCGACGGCAGTTGCGGCGTCCTCTCCCACGGTGAAAGCCGGCGCTTGGCGGATATCGACGTCGCGTACGCGGGTGAGGCCCAGCTGCTTCAAGCCGGCACCCGAACCAATGAAATCCTCTACGAATTCGTTGGCGGGATGAGCCAGAATCTGTTCAGGTGTGCCGTATTGTTCGATTTTGCCGCCTTCGTTGAAGATGACAATCCAGTCGCCGAGTTTCACGGCTTCGTCGAAGTCGTGGGTCACGAACACAATTGTTTTGTGTAATTCAGCCTGTACGTGAATGAGTTCTTCTTGCAAGCGCTGGCGGGTAATTGGATCCACCGCGCCGAAGGGCTCATCCATGAGCAAAACGGGCGGATCGGCAGCTAGTGCACGAGCCACACCCACGCGCTGCTGCTGACCACCGGAGAGTTCTTTGGGGTAGCGGTCGCGGTAAATTTCAGGGTCGAGGGAAACGAGTTCGAGAAGTTCGTCGGTTCGATCGGCGATTCGCTGTTTATCCCATTTCAGCATTTTGGGAACTAGCCCCACGTTTGCCCCCACGGTCAGGTGAGGTAGTAATCCGCCTGCCTGAATGACGTAGCCGATACGACGTCGTAGTTCGTCACCATTCATGGTCGTGACGTCTTCACCGTTGATAACGATTCTGCCGCTGGTGGGTTCAATCAGGCGGTTAATCATTTTTAACGTGGTGGTTTTGCCGCAGCCAGAAGGACCGACGAACATGACGGTTTTACCGGCGGGAATCTCTAGGGTGAGCTGGTTGACCGCAGCTTTTTTGGCACCGTAAGACTTGGTGACGTTCTCCAACAGGATAGTCGCACCGGTAATTTCGGTCATCGAGGGGTTGAAGGCAACTTTGTTGCCCGTATTTGAGTTGTGTTCTGCAGTGGAGTTAGGCACGGATACCTCGCGAGATGGTAAGACGGCCCAGCAGGAGCAGGAGCCCGTCAAGAATAAGAGCAATAACGACGACGGCGACCACGGCGGTCACCACGGATTCAAAGGAGTTCGCCCCGCCCAGGCGGGAGAGCCCGGAGAAGATGAAGCTGCCGAGTCCGGGGCCCAAAACATAGGCGCTAATGGCGGCAACGCCCATGGTCATTTGGGCAGAAACGCGCATGCCAGCGAGAATAACTGGCCATGCCATAGGTAGCTCCACCTTGAAGAAGGTTTCCATAGATGACATGCCGATGCCGCGGGCAGCTTCAATGAGCGAACGATCGACGCCCGCTAACCCCACTAACGCGTTACGCAGAATGGGGAGAAGGCAATAGAAAGTTAAGACCACAACTGCAGGAGCCACGCCAAAGCCGAGCGGCGCAATCATCAAACCAAGGAGAGCGAACGATGGGATGGTCAACCCCACGGCCGACACTGAGTTCGCAACACCGGAAAGGGTTTTACTGCGGTAGCATAACGCTGCAATGAAAATGGCTATGACGGTAGCTAGCAATAGGCACTGGGCAACCAATGAGAAATGTTGCCAGCTCGCCGAGAGTATCTGTGGCCAGCGGTCGGAGAGATAGGAACCCACTGGTTTTCCTCACGTTGAAGATTGAATGATTGGGGATATATAACTCATCAAGAATAACAGTATGCTTATCTTTACCCAAGTGATGGGGGCTCATAGACAAGCAGTTTGTATCAAAAAAGCCGGTAAGTACCACCATAATTTTGGTACAAAACCGACTTTTCTGATACAAACTCAGATTACTGCGCTAGGAGTCTCTAGAGGAGCTCTTGGAGAATCGGCACGACGCCGTCCTTGTACACGCTGAGGGTCACGTCGTTGGCCGCCTCAATGATTTCATCAGGCGCCTCGCCCATCGCCACTCCGCGCGCTGCCCAGTGGATCATTTCTTTGTCGTTATGCCCGTCCCCCATGGCAACGGTGTGCGCGGGGTCGATATGAAGGTGACGTCGAATCTGCTCTAACGCCGACGCCTTAGAGACGCCATGCGCGGCCAAGTCCAGCCACGCAGCCCATCCCACGGCATAGTTCACCCCATGCAGACCTGCCTCATAGATGGACTTCTTGAAGGTTTCCGGGTCCACATCATCAGCAAAGACCACCACACGAGTAGCACTCTCATGCTGAAGCATTTCTTCTTTAGTGACCGGTATGGTTTTGGCACCGAACGAGCCGTCTTCAAAATCGTCGGTAGCGAAAATTTCGCCCGACGGCGATTCCAGTGCCATCTGCGCGTAAGGCACCTTTTCTTGCAAGAGAGCAATAGCGCGGGTGGGATTGAACTTCACGGTGTCCAGTACTCGGTATCCGTTGTCGAATTTGGGGGAAAGCTCCAAAGTGACCGCCCCGTTAGAAGTCACCATGTACCCGTGTTCAATCCCTAGCATCTCGGCAATCGGGAGAGCCGCCTGTCGAGAGCGCCCAGTAGCAATTACTACCACGTGCCCAGCACTGACGACATCCTGCACCGCCAATTTCACGGCGTCGGTCATGGTGCCATCGTGGTAAACCAGCGTGCCATCAATGTCTAGGGCTACTAAATATCGTGCTCCGTCCTCTTTGACCCAGTTACTCCGAACCGGCGGATGCACTCGTACTTGTTCCATTACACTTATCACCCTCGCTACTTTTCCAGTGTGAATTATCTATTTCTCAGCGTACAGATTGACTCCCTGGAAACGGAATGTGAATCTTTTGAAGCGTAAAGAAGCATGCATGCCATACCCTAAAAATCCTTTGCCAAGTGTGCTCTAAAGAACTAGTTTTCCCTAGAATTGATATACCTTTAACAGCAGCATGCACCCCAGGAGAGACAAAGATGTCAGATAAAACTTCCAAAATTTTAAAGGCGGCTTCAGCTACCGCTGGTATTGGCCTCACAGGACTCGCAACCTATGACGCCTTTCAGAAAAAGCACTCTATCCGCCGCAACTTCCCAGTAATTGGCTGGGCACGCTTTGGATTTGAGTTCATTCGCCCCGAATTACGCCAGTATTTCTTTGAGAGTAACCGTGATGGACGCCCCTTTAACCGAGATACCCGCACCATGATTTATGAGTACGCCAAGGGTCTTAGCGGCGAGAAAGCGTTCGGTACCGAGCAAGATATTTCTGAAGTGGGCTACGACATCGTACGCCACACTATGGCGCCTGTTCCCATGATGGCAGAAGAACCTTTCCAGCGCCTGGGCGGCCCCGATTGCACTCAGCCCTACGACATTTCACTTTTCAATATTTCTTCGATGAGCTTCGGTGCTCTCTCAGCTAACGCCGTAATGGCAATGAATAAGGGCGCTGCCATGGGCGGTTTCGCTCAAGAAACCGGTGAAGGCGGACTCACCAAATACCATTTGAAGCACGGCGCGGATCTCATCTGGGAATTCGGTTCGGGCTACTTTGGTTGCCGCGACGACGACGGCAAGTTCGACCCCGAGCTCTTTGCCAAGAAAGCTGCGACCCCTGAGGTCAAAGGCATTATGGTGAAGATTTCCCAGGGCGCAAAGCCCGGCTTGGGCGGTCACCTCCCCGGTGAAAAAGTTACCGAAGAAATCGCTGAGGCACGCCATGTTCCTGTAGGTCAGGACTGCATTTCACCGGCGGCTCACAGCGCTTTCACCACCCCGGTAGAGCTCATGCAGTTTGTGGGTCAGCTCCGCGAACTATCCAACGGCAAGCCTATAGGTATTAAATTCTGTGTAGGTTCGGAGATTGAGGTTCTATCCCTCTGCAAGGCAATGATCGAAACCGGCATCTGCCCCGACTGGATTACCGTTGACGGTGCAGAAGGCGGAACCGGTGCAGCTCCTCTCGAATTCGAAGATTCAGTAGGCGTACCGCTGACCAACGGTCTGATTATTGTTCAGAACGCACTGGTTGGCGCAGGTTTGCGCGACCGCGTTTCTATCGGAGCCGGCGGAAAGATTACCGGCGGCGCCGACGTCGTTCGTCGTATTGCCTTGGGCGCCGACTTCACTAACTCAGCCCGCGGTATGATGATGGCGACGGGCTGCGTACAGGCGCAGAAGTGCCACACCAACGAATGCCCCTCCGGTGTAGCTACTCAAAACGCATGGCTACAACGCGGTATCGATATTGATGACAAGGGTGCCCGCGTGCGTAATTACCACGTAGGCGTGATGAACTCAGCAATGCGTATTCTTGCCTCCATGGGCTTGGATTCTTTCAAAGACCTGGGTCCCGAGCACGTATTCCACCGTGTAGACTCCACGCACTCGCTGTCCTACGCAAAACTCTACGATTGGTTCGAACCTGGCGCTTTCCTCACCGGCGACGTACCCGAGGAATGGCAAGAGCGTTGGGAGCGCGCCGACGCCCACTCCTTCACTCCAGAGCACGCAAAACACCAGCGCGCCTAAGGAAAAAGTCTCGGCAGTTTTTCTGCCGAGGCTTTTCTTCTTTAAGGCTCATTTACTAACTCACCCATAAGAAGGACATATTTCTAGGCAATCCACTTTTCCCTTAGGGTAGGTTTTAGATATAGAAAACTTATAGTCGCGGCCAATCAACACGGCATCTTCAGACGCGCCGTTTGAGTCCACGGGAAACATGAGGGACCATGCTATCTGAATCTTCACGCCAAATTATTGAAGAAACGTTACCTGATATGCAAGAACGTATCAGGCGAATTACCCCTGCGTTTTACGATGACATGCTCACCGAACGCGAGGACTTACTCGATGGTATGTTCTCCCGTGTCGATCAGGCAGTAGGAACTCAGCCGCAAGCGCTGGCAGGTTCTATCACTTTCTTTGCCTCTTATGTACTGAACCATCCCGGCTCCAGCCCCGATGAGATTCTTACTCGTGTAGCACACAAACACGCCTCCCTGGGTGTTCCCGCTGAAGAATATGTGACGGTCTACCAGTTCCTCTTCAAAGCCATCGAAAAAGAATTTGGCGAGGAATACACCCCTGAATTCCGCGATGCGTGGACGGAAATCTACTGGATGATGGCAGATGCTCTCATTCGCATTGAACGTAGCCTCTACGATAGCCAGGCGAACGACCAGGTTAACGCACCTTTTACCCTGGTGAAAAAAGAACAAAAAGCAGACAAAATTTTCGACTTGGTATTCGAGCCTGCCGACGACACTCCCCTCAGCGATGTTAAAGCCGGACAGTACCTCTCGGTCATCGTCAAAACGAAAGACGGTTTGCGTCAGCCCCGCCAGTACGTTGCGCTACCCTGCGGTCTCAACCAGCGTCGCATCGCTGTGGAACTAGATAGAACGGGAGAAATTTCCCCCATTCTTACCGGACTGCAGGTAGGCGATACCGTAGAGATTTCTAACCCCTATGGAGATCTCACACTTGAGAAGACCGTCACCGACGGCTTCAGTCCCCTCTATGTCTTTACTCAGGGAATCGGCGTCGCCCCTGCTCTTGCTTTCGCCCACCAGTTGGCACGCGAGCACGCGGCGCGCGACGTCATTTTCGTACACGCCGACGAATCGCTGCGCACCTGGGCATACCGCAAAGAGCTAGAAGAAGCCACTGGCAAACTCCCCCACGGCAAGCTCATCAGTTTCTTGCAGGCCAGCGGTGAAGGAGACTTCACCGGAAATATCAACATGAAAAAGCTAGAGATCACTCCGCGTAGCTTTGCCTACGTGTGCGGTCCTGTTGATTTTAAGCAGACGGTGCGCTCAGGTTTGATTGCCAACGGCGTTCCCGGTAAAAACATCCAATTTGAGACCTTTGGGTCTGACCCTTACATGCACACGGCAACTCGCCGCACGATGCACAGACGATACTAAAGGAAACAAAAAGATGTGCCTCGAAGGTAATTTTTATAAGCCCTCGGGTTCATAAAAATTGCCTTCGAGGCACATTTTTATCCGTGCAGTGAGAAATTACTTCTTCTTCGCCACGGGGATGACCTTGAGACCGCCCATGTAAGGCTGTAGAGCCTCAGGAACGTTCACTGAACCGTCTTCATTCTGATGGGTTTCCAGAATTGCAACCAACCAGCGGGTAGTTGCCAGCGTGCCGTTGAGGGTTGCTACCGAGCGGGTAGCGCCCTTCTTGGTCTTGCCGTTGGCATCCACGGTATCTGCGGTACGCTCGCGCACGTTCAGACGACGTGCCTGGAAAGTGGTGCAGTTCGAGGTTGAGGTCAGCTCACGGTAAGTCTCCTGGGTAGGAACCCATGCTTCACAGTCGAACTTACGCGCAGCAGATGAGCCCAAATCACCAGCGGCAGTATCAATCACGCGGTAGGAAAGCTCGCACTTCTGCAGCATTTCCTCTTCCCAGCCCAACAGCTGATCATGAAGATCCTCAGCCTGTTCCTGGGGCGCGTAGATAAACATCTCTGCCTTATTGAACTGGTGCACACGAATAATGCCGCGGGTATCTTTACCAGCAGAACCAGCTTCACGGCGGTAGCAGGAGGACCAGCCGAGGTACTTGATGGGGCCGTCAGAGAAGTCCAAAATCTCATCGGCATGGTAGCCAGCGAGGGCAACTTCCGAAGTCCCTACCAAGTAGAGGTCATCGCGTTCAAGGCGGTAAATCTCGTCGTCATGCTTGACGTTGAACCCGGTACCGTTCATGGTCTCTGGGCGTACCAGAGTAGGGGTGGTCATCATAATGAAGCCGTTGGAAACTGCCTGATCCAACGCCATGGTCAAGAGCGCCTGCTCCATGCGAGCAACGTAGCCCTTGAGGAAGTAGAAACGGGAACCGGACACCTTGGCACCGCGTGCCATATCGATGCCGTCTACCAGCTCACCAATTTCTAGGTGATCGCGAGGCTCAAAACCCTCAGCTGAGAAATCACGGGGCTCGCCTACGGTCTTCAGAACCTTAAAGTCGTCTTCGCCGCCGGAAGGGATTCCTTCGATGATGAGGTTCTCGATGGTCATGAGCAGGTCGTCCAACTTCGCCTGAGCGTCGTCGGTAGCGGTCTTTGCCGCAGAGACTCGCTGGGAGAGCTCTTTGACCTCTGCCAGAAGAGCCTGCTTCTCTTCGCCTTGCGCCGCAGCGACCTTCTTGCCAAAAGCCTTCTGCTCAGCGCGCAGATTTTCAAACTCAGAGATGGACGAGCGGCGGTTGGAGTCCGCTTCAAGAATCTGGTCTACCAGTGATACGTCAGCGCCGCGTGCACGCTGCGATTCACGGAATATTTCGGGGTTTTCGCGCAGAAGATTAATGTCAATCACAGTTCTAAATTTACCGCATTTGCCGCGCATTCGCAGGGTTCACAGAAGCCTTAGCGGTGGGAACTTAAGTTGAATGTGTTTTAAGGATGTTCTCAGTCCACACACAGCAGCCCAGCGCCGTCGAGCTTGTTTGCCCTGTAAAGTAGTAAGCATGCAGAGAAACAAGAAAAATATCGCCGCCATCAGTGCCCTAGCGCTGGGTGTCACTTACACCGCGGTTTCGTGGGCTGTGGTCAAAGCGGGACAAAATAAACGTCCGGATATTTTTCCGACTTATCGCCCCTGGCACGTGATGCTTGAACCCACAGAGCCCAAGCGCGTGGCAGTAATTTTCAACCCCATCAAGGTGAACGCCCAATACGGGTGCAAGGTAGTGAAAGAGCAGCTTGCAGAAGCGGGCTGGGACGAGCCCATCTTCTACGAAACCGAGGTTGATGACCCCGGTTATTCGATGGCGAAAGACGCCGTGAAGAACGGCGCAGAGATTGTTATCGCCATCGGTGGCGACGGCACCGTGCGCGAGGTCGCAGCAGGTATTGCTGGTTCCGACGCCGCGCTCGGAATCGTTCCCCTGGGCACCGGCAACTTGCTGGCGCGTAACCTCAAACTGGAGTACTGGGATATTGAGGCATGCGTAAATTCAGCCTTGCACGGTTACACTCAGCCGATCGACATGGTGCGCATCAATATGCGCAATGAAGCTCGCACTGAAACCGTGCGCAACTTCCTGGTCATGGGTGGCGCAGGTTTCGACGCACAGATTATGACCGACGCCAACGAGGAACTCAAAGCACGATTCGGCTGGGTTGCCTACGTACAGTCGGGCCTGAAGAACGTGGTGGCACCGCGCCGACCAGCCAAGATTGTTCTCGACGACGAAACTATTCTGGATCGCAAAATTCGCACGGTACTCATCGCTAACTGTGGCGAAGTCCAGGGCGGAATCAAACTCACCTCATCTATTACCGCGCGCGATGGTCAACTCGAAGTTATTGTTTTGACCCCTCGTAGCCTCATGGGCTGGCTTCGCGTATCTGCACGATTCATGCTCGGCCCCAGCGTCTTCGACCGCCGCACCCCCGTGGTGGAACACTTCATTGGCAAGAAAGTTTCTGTTGATTTTGAAGGCGTGCCCCTGCCTGTTGAGGTCGACGGCGACGTACTGGAACCCGCCACCCATCTGGATGCCGAAATTGTGCCCGCAGCGGTGAACGTGCGCCTTTACCCCGAGGACAGAGTACGCACACGTCCGTGGAACGAAATACCCCAGGAAATTCTCGAATCCCGCGAAAAACTGCAGCAAAAACTCGCGGATTCTAGCGACACCATCCTGCAGGAATTCGTGGACACTCTCGAAGATCGCTCCCGCAAAGTGCAGAAGTGGTTCGATAAGTAAGGTTGATTCGTGGAGGTGAGAGCCACAGCGTAGCTTCAGCAAACTCTCACTCTCGGATCAGACCTTAGTGTTGCAGATTTTCCGGGCGTCCCTGCGGGAAGAGGGTTTCCACCCAGGCGCGGGCGGCGTCGAACGAGTCTTCGTTGTGGATAGGGTCGACGTTCGTCGGTCGTGAATCAGCGCGAGGGTAAGAACCCAGGAACTGGATATCCGGGGAGACCCTGTGGAGACCCCGCAGGGCGTCGCGGACCCGCGCGTCATAAATATGCCCATCAATATCCACTGAGAAAAAGTAAGAACCCAAGAAAGCACCGGTCGGTCTTGATTCGATACGCGAGAGGTTGATACCGCGTGTAGAGAACTGCTCCAAGAGCTCAAGCAGGGCGCCGGGGCGATCTTCGGGAAGCGGGATAGCGAGAGTGGTTTTGTCTGCCCCTGTAGCGGCGGGGATTTCGGGATTCTTAGCCACCAACACAAAGCGAGTGACTGCGTGCTTATTATCCCCGATGTTCTCTTCCAGCACCTTGAGTTCTGGGTGAGTTTTGGCGACTGCAGGGGCGCAAATTGCTGCGTCATAGGGTGGATGCTCGGTAAGCAAGCCCAGCGCGGCACCAGCGGTGGACGGACCGGGGATGTATTCGGCTGTGGGTACTCGTTGCTCTGCCCACGCGCGAACCTGCGCCCAGGCATGGGTGTGGGTAGAAATTTTCGTGATGTTTTCAAGAGAAATGTGTTCGCGCGCCACCAGCACGAATTGGATGGGCACAAGAATTTCCCGCACGATGCGCAGGCTGTTATCGAGAGCAATGGCATCAAGGGTCGCTGTCACACCGCCCTCCACCGAATTCTCAATAGGTACCATCGCGGCGTCAGCGTCCCCAGCACGGACGGCGTTCAACGCGCCGGGTACAGAGTTAGAAGGAAAACGCTCGGAAGTTGCCACCTCAGGTACAGCAAGAAGAGCGGTTTCGGTGAACGTGCCGGCGGGGCCGAGGAAGGTATAGCGCATGGTTTCCAGTGTAGATTCTCTTTTACTTTAGATTGCGTTCGCGCCTGAAAGTTTGGTCAATTTTGTGGCTTTTTGAGCGCCAAAACACCAAAAAATTGACCAAACTTTTTCCACAATTAAAAATAATCTTCAAAACAGCTCATGTTTATCCACAGATTTAGATCTTCCCGTCCCAGAGGCACGATTCTGGGTCACTATGTACTCATGGTGAACACTCCCAAAGTAGACGACTTACCGCCTATCTTCACGACGAATAATTTAGCCGACGGCGTTTCGCCCTATGCTTCCCATCGAGTGGAAGTGCGACGGCTGGGATATAAAATCTATGCTCTAAACCGAGCTGAAATCTCAGCAGAACAAAAAATCCACACATTTGCGCAAAGCGTGGAAAGTAGCGTTATTGCAGGACCATCAGCCTCTGTAATTTATGGACTCCGGACGCCTCCAGAACAGCAAGAAACAACTGATGTTTATTTATATACCCTTAACAACAAACGGGTGAGACGCCGCGGTATCAAGCAGTTGCGAGGCAAGCTGAGCCAGTCTGAAATCACCGAAGATGACAGCCATTGCATCACTACAGTCGAGCGCACTTTTCTAGACCTGGGATTGATGATGAGCGCTCGTCAACTAGTGTATGTGGCGGATGGTTTGTTGCCGGCGGCTCAAAGGCGACGAGTTTCTCTTACTACGAAGGATTCTTTGTTGGAGTATCTCCAACACAAGAAAAATCATCGCGGCAAAGAAGTCTGCCTTCAGGCACTAGACCTTGCAGCAGAGGGGGTCGATTCTGTCAAAGAAACAGAGCTGAGGCTACTTTTAGGCGAATATGGCATCACAGAGTTAGCTGTGAATCCGGTGATTCGTGATGGCTGCGGCAGGTACGTGTGTGAGCCTGATCTGGCAGATTTTGCTCGAAAGATAAGCATCCAGTACGAAGGGGTCCATCATACTGGTTTACGGCAGATGCGATTGGACGAAGAGCGCAGAGCACGCACTCATATAGCGGGATGGGTTGAAGTGCGTATTTTTGCGGCTGATCTCTACAATTTTGAATATTTTCGTGGGGCAATGATACCCAAAGCAGTGATGAAAGTTCTGCGGGCGAGAAACTCCTAAAGTATGGTCAATTTTGTGGCTTTTTGAGCGTCAAAACGCCAGAAAATTGACCACAGTTCGACGCGCGATGGTGAGCATCGGGGATACCACCTCTGAGAACCTTAGGTTCTCTGGGCCTGTCTTCCTTTAAGTGACAACCTTTACAATAGGAGGAACACCACGTGAGGAGGCAGTTTTGAGCGAACCACAGCTTAGCGCCCAGGAAAAATCGCCTGGGCCGCTCATCAACGGAACAACGTGGCACGTGGCGTATGCTCGCGGCGCGGCATATTCCCTGCTCATGTATGCATTTTTGGCGCACGTCCCCACCATAATTTTGGCTATTGCTCTTGCCGGCCATCTGGGCACTATTTTTGTTCTAACGCGCTGGAATCAAGATGGATTTCCCAACGAAACTCAAAAATTGAAAAATGCCCTTAACGCGTTGATTCTATTGTTTTCTTTCATTCTCACAATGATTTTCGCGGTCCTAGAAATATCCGAGTTAGCAGTTGAGATATGGGTATTTTTAGTTTTTCTGGCAGTCACCCTGAGCACTAAATATTTGCAGCCTACCGTTTATACCGGTTTTTGATTCTTATGGAAAGGAGCAAACATGGAAAGCTACTACCCCGGTTTCGAAACTCCTTCCGAAGAGCCACCCGACAAAACGGGCGTGTTTGACGGCGTCCGCTATGAGGAACGCTATGGCATGCCCTGGCCCAATGCTCTCGGCACCGCAGCCATGATGGCGCTCCTCCCGGCGGCTGCTTCGTATGGAATTCTCTGGCTTCTCCTAGTAGCACTTCTGAGCTTTGCGGCGATTGTGATTCTTGCTCGGATTGATCCCTTGAATTACCGCTGGTGGGGAGATAAGGGCTCCTATCCGCGCGCCACCCAGTCGACGTCCGGTGTCTTTTTGGTATTCATCCCCCTGCTGGTTCTGGTTCTCACGATAACCTCCTCGGGCGGTAATGTACTGGCTAGTCTCGTTTTTGGCGGCATCATTTTTGCGCTCTCGTTGTATTACTTCCGCAAGCTCATACCCTGGCGCTATCCGTTGAGAAAAGACCACCATGCCTAAATCCCGCACCGTTACTATCACCAACCAGATAAGGGTTCTCCGTTCAGGAGGTCCTTGGAAAAGCGCAATATTTATGGGAACAGTCTACGGATTAACCCCACTAATTGCTCAGATACAAATTATTTATAATCTTCCTGTTGTTTTGATTTTCCTTCCGGTGATGTGGTTTATTCAATGGACATTGGGGCAAAATTCTGCATGGGGATACACCTATGATCTAAAAATTACTAACCCTAGAAAAACCTTCCTTTTCCATACTTTTTTTCTCATTATTTTTTTAATTCTTTTATATTGCTTTATTCACACAATTCCCCATGCTGCTACATTAGGACTTATCTGCATTATTTGCGCTTTAGCTTTCACCTTAATGATTCACTATTTGATGCCCTGGGTCTACAAAGAACCCCGATCCGAGCATTTTCCACCCCAGGAAATGTAGCCTCCCCACGTGTGTCAAACTATGGTCAATTTTGTGGCTTTTTGAGCGCCAAAACACCAAAAAATTGACCACACTTCACATTGAGAGGGACAGTTGGCTTAGCCCTCAATCTGCGAGAGTATTAAAGAACTACCGCTACCCAACGACGTGAGGTGGAAAGAAAATGCGCATCGGCGTACCCAAAGAAATTAAGCCCCAGGAACAGCGTGTAGGCATGACTCCCGATGGAGTCTTCGCGCTCACCGCAAAAGGCCATGAAGTTTTTGTTGAGACCGGAGCTGGCGAAGGCGCCGGATTCTCCAACGAGGAATACGAGAAGGCAGGCGCCCAGCTCGTTACTCAGGACGACGCCTGGGGCAAGGCGGAACTTCTCGTCAAAGTAAAAGAACCCATCGAGGCTGAGTACAAGTATCTTCGGGAAGATCTCGCTGTCTTCACATACCTGCATTTAGCGGCGGATAAGCCCCTCACCGAAGCTCTTCTGAATTCCAAGACTCTCTCAATCGCCTACGAAACAGTGCGCGACGGACGCTTGCTCCCCCTCCTGCTACCGATGAGCGAAGTGGCAGGCCGGCTAGCCGCCGGTGCCGCAGCACAATACCTGCTCGGCACTGAAGGAGGCCCCGGCGTCCTGCTCGGCGGAACCCCCGGTGTTGCGCCCGCCCGTGTGGTCGTTATTGGCGGCGGAAATGTTGGCACCCAGGCAGCCCAAATCTCTGTTGGCTTGGGCGCAGAAGTAACCATCCTTGAAGGCTACGGCCCGCGCGTGCGCCAGCTATCCGACCAGTTCGGTTCCTCTGCTCGCGTGCTCACCTCAAACCCCGCAAACATTCGCAGGGAAATTGAGAACGCGGACGTCATTATCGGCTCCGTACTGGTCCCCGGTGCTAAAGCGCCGCACGTTATTAGCCGCGAAGACCTCAAGCACATGAAAGAAAATACCCTGTTGATTGACGTTGCAATCGACCAGGGCGGCTGCTTTGAGACTTCCCGCCCTACCACGTATGCAGACCCCATCTTTGAGGTCGATGGCATTCGCCATTACTGCGTGGCTAACATGCCCGGTGCGGTGCCACGCTCGTCCACCATCGCGCTCACCGACGCCACTCTCCCCTATATTCTCCGCTTGGCAGAGGGTGTGCGGGAAGCACTCGAAGCGGACCCCACGCTACAGCTCGGGGTGAACACCGACGGCGGCAAAATCACTTTTGCCGGAGTAGCCGAAGCGTTCCCCGAATTGCCTGCCGCATAAATCTCTGGTTGGCGTTTTGCGCTGGTGAAAAAGTGAAGCCCTGCAATCTTTTACGATGCAGGGCTTCACTGTATTAAGAAACGATACGTTTAGGCGCTTTCGCCTGCGAGCATCTCTTTAGCGGTGGGGTCTGAATCGTCGAGAAACTTATCGATTCGTTCAGCTTCGTCAGTCTCCCCAATTTCTGCTGCCGCCTGGCCTAGCAGATATAGGGCTTTGAGGAATCCTTGATTAGGAACGTGAGAGAAGGGTACAGGCCCGTGACCTTTCCAGCCGTTTCCGCGCAGCGCATCCAAGCCTCGGTGATAGCCGACGCGCGCGTAGGCGTAACCTTCCACGGTGTTGCCAGCGGCGAGGGCCTCTTCGGCGAGGTTTGCCCATGCCAGAGAAGACTTCGGAAAGTCTTTGACAATTTCTGCGGCAGGATCTGCCGATTGAATGCGGTTCTCTAGCTCAGCCTCACGAGGCAGGAAAGTGGGGTCTGGGCCGTCCAGAAGATTTTTACCAGCAAGTGACATTCTAAATATCCTCGTTTCTTCGTTGTTTTACAGTCCCATGCTACCGAGATTCCTCCTCAGGAAAAAGAAGTGGGTAACCAGCAAAGACACAAAAATGCCCGCCCTCCTCCAGGAGAGCGGGCATTTTTCTAGCGTGCGGTTACTTCAGTGAAGTACCTACGGAGCCAAGCTGCTGAGCTGCTTCAACCACGCGAGCGGTCATGCCAGCTTCTGCCTTAGCACCCCAAACGCGAGGATCGTAAACCTTCTTGTTACCAACTTCACCGTCAATCTTCAGGACGCCGTCGTAGTTAGCCAACATGTGACCTGCAACGGGACGGGTGTATGCATACTGGGTATCGGTATCGATGTTCATCTTAATAACACCGTAGGAAACTGCATCTGCGATTTCCTGCTCGGTGGAGCCTGAACCACCGTGGAATACGAGGTAGAAAGGCTTATCCTTGCCGTACTTCTCGCCAACTTCATCCTGAATCTGCTTGAGCAGTTCGGGGCGTAGGTGAACGTTACCGGGCTTGTAAACGCCGTGAACGTTACCGAAGGTAAGAGCTGCCATGTAGGTGCCCTTTTCGCCCAGACCAATAGCTTCTACAGTCTTAATAGCATCTGCAGTAGTGGTGTAGAGCGAGTCGTCGATAGCGCCTTCAACGCCGTCTTCTTCGCCGCCCACTGCACCAATCTCAACTTCGAGAATCTGGTGGTTCTTAGAGGTACGAGCAATAAGCTGCTGTGCGATCTCGAGGTTTTCATCGAGCGCAATAGCTGAGCCATCCCACATGTGGGAGTTGAAGATGGGATCTTCACCGCGAGCAACAGCCTTCTCGGACTCCTCAATCAGGGGCAGAACAAAGCCGTCTAGCTTGTCTTTAGGGCAGTGGTCGGTGTGTAACGCAATGTTGACGTCGTACTGCTTAGCAACTTCGCGTGCGTAAGCTGCGAATGCGAGAGAGCCAGCAACCATGTCCTTCTTAGAAGCACCAGACCAGTAAGCTGCGCCACCGGTAGATGCCTGCACGATGCCGTCTGAACCAGCTTCAGCGAAGCCCTGAAGTGCTGCGTTGAGGGTCTGGGAAGAGGTTACGTTGATGGCAGGGTATGCGAAGCCTTTTGACTTAGCATTTTCAAGCATTTCTGCATATTTTTCCGGGGTTGCAATAGGCATGCTGACTCCTTCGGGTCAAATGTTAACCACCGTTTTGATGGTTTCTTCAATAAAGCACATCGCACCGAGCTAGCGGTGAAGCCCTCCCAGCACGAGGTGCTCATCTGCTCTAATTCTACCAAGGAGAGGGGCAAACTAAAGAGTTATCGACATACTATTTCACACATAAACCCACCTAATACCAGATTATTTGTGTGGGATTGGGGCATTTGGACCAAGAATTCCCCGGTAAAATCCACTCACAGGTTGGGGATTATGGGTTTATGCGAACAAGAACTTTAGCCCTGCTGATTTTCAGCGACCTCACGACGTCGGTCGAGGAAAGTAACCGACAGACCAGCCGCTAGTAACACCAGAATTCCGCCGAACGCGGCGGCAAAGCCTATATTCCAGTGGTATCCCGCCGCCACCATTCCGTACATAATGCTGGGAATGAGAGCGGTACCGATTGCCGTACCCATACGCTGACCCAGCGAAAGAATACCGCCGGCAACACCACTGATATTGGTAGGTACCGATTTGAGAGTCAACGTTTGGTTGGGAGAAATCACCAGACCACCACCAGCGCCAAGCAAGAGCAACGGGATCGCAAGCGCCCACACGGGAACTGCCCCAGATTCAACCGGGCCAATCATTGCCATAGCCCCGGCAATGGAGAGCATCGAGCAGATAAATCCAGCCATCACCATACGGCGTCCGGCACCGAGCACACGCTTACCTGCCCACGGTGCGGCAAAAGCCGAGAGGATGGATGAGGGAATACCGATGGACGCCGCCACCAGCGCGCTCTGATGCATATGCGACTGCAGGTAGACAGGAACAATCAG
Source organism: Rothia sp. ND6WE1A (assembly GCF_001683935.1). Taxonomy (NCBI): domain Bacteria; kingdom Bacillati; phylum Actinomycetota; class Actinomycetes; order Micrococcales; family Micrococcaceae; genus Rothia; species Rothia sp. ND6WE1A. The sequence goes on from NZ_LXTU01000061.1 coordinate 125,369, forward strand.
CCATACGCTCGTGTTACCCAAGAAATAAAGAGTCACAATCAAAATGCCGTTGCGGAAGGCGGGTTCTTTGATAAGGTCCATGTCCACCATCGGAGGGCGCCCGGCCTTCTTATAGCGACTTTCCCACACCACGAAGAAGACCAGAAGAAGAATACCTGCGGGAAGCAAAGCCCAAATCAGCAGGTTTTGGCTACGCTGTACGAAGGGGAACAGAACCGCTAAAGTTGCCACCGCGAGGGTAATCATGCCTACAGGGTCAAGATCCATATGTCGTCGGCGGGGATTGCTACTCAAATCAGCTGCATGACGATCGTTAGGGAGCCATTTCATCGCCAAATAGATACCCAACAAACCGATAGGCACGTTCACCAAGAACATCATGCGCCAGCCCAAAGATTCGCCAAAGAGCTGAATGAGGAAACCGCCCATCACAGGCCCCACTATTACCGCAAGAGCTACTACCGTTCCAAACATCCCGTAGGCACGTGCCCTCGCTTGCCCGGAGAAATTACTCTGAATAATGCCAGTGGTTTGAGGATTGAGAAAGCCTGAGCCAAGCCCCTGGAGCACGCGCGCAGCAATCAATACTTCTACGTTGGGGGCCAAACCGCTTATCAACGAACCCACGGTAAACGTCGTGATGCCAAGAATAAACATGCGACGCCGTCCAGTGGCATCGCCAAATCTACCCGCAGCAACCAGCGGAACACCAAAGGCGAGCGCGTACCCGGAGACCACCCACTGGGTTTGGCTCGAAGAAGCTCCCAATGAATTACCTATAGGAGTGAGAGCCACATTCACCACAGATACAGCCAAAAGCGCCATAAAGAGTGGGATAAGAAGAGCTGATAAGAGCTTCTTAGAGGAAATAGCGGGTTGAGGTAAGGCCATTCATTCTCCAGCGAATTATGGTGGTTAATCTATCTCAGCTTATAACGCATTTATAGGTACAAGTATTCTCGATGTCCATAGCTTGATTCAGCTTTGCATAATAAGCTTTCTATAACGTTCTTCATGTAGAAAGGTCACCAATGAACACCATCATTATTGGTGCAGGAATTTCCGGTTTAGTCGCGGCACAAGAGCTCAAACGCCAAGGTACTGACTTTGTAATTATTGAAAAAAGCAATAGGGCCGGTGGGCGTATCGCATCTGAGAAAATTGAGGGGTTCACCTGCGATGTAGGTTTTCAGCTTCTCAATCCTGCCTACCCAGCGGCACGTTCACAACTAAATCTTAAATCCCTGGGTCTACAAGCTTTTGATCGCGGGGCTACAGTGTGGCATCAGGGCAAACAGATTACTCTCGCAGACCCCACTCGCGCCCCACACAATGCTGGTGGATTACTGCGCACGCTCAAAGGTCAAGACGCGCGGGCAGCTCTCGAATTTTTGAGAGTTCCCTCCGAAATCACCCTTGCAGATGCGTTAGACAAATCGCAGTTCAGCCCATTGATGAATCGCACGATTCGTACTTTTCTTGCTGCCGTGGTAGCGGACGAGAAGCTGTCTTGTTCTGTGAAATTCGCCAGGGATCTCATGAAGTACTTCGTGCTGGGTTCGCCTTCCCTGCCCGCTCAGGGTATGGAAGCTATAGTAAAGCAACTTCTGGAGGGCGTGAAAGAATCAATTCGGTTTAACACCGCAGTCGAAAAAATTAATGAAGCTCCTGCCGGTGTAGAAGTAGTTTGCTCTGACGGATCTACGCTCACCGCTAACCGCGTGATTGTTGCGGCTGACCCTCTGGCATCGTCTTACTTAACTGGCATCAATAAACCCGCCACGGGAGCTCTTACTACCTGGTGGTTTGCGACCTCGACTAGACCAACCGAATCCCGTTACCTTCATCTTGATCTCTCGGGACAGCCTCTGTTCAATCACACGGCCGTAGTATCTAACATTGCTCCCTCTTACGCGCCCTTGGGCAAGCACCTGGTGGAGGTAAGCGCTACCGGTTTACGTAACGATGACCCCCAACAGATTGCGGCACGTTCTGCCCAGATTCTAGGAGCCGATAACGCTGATGATTGGAAGCTGCTGACGACCCATCATATAGAACATGCTCTTCCCATCATCGGCGCAGACTCTAACCCTGTTCCAAAAAGCAACAAGATTACCCTCGCTGGCGACATACGCCATGCTTCTATCCAAGGAGCATTAGCAAGCGGGCGGAAAGCGGCTAATTAACTCGCTGACCGAACTCGAACTTGCGAATCCACGCGTGCATGGCGATGGCGGCGGCTGAGGCGGCATTCATCGAGCGGGTAGAACCGTACTGTTCAATGCTGAGGGTATCTTGGGCGACTTCATACACTTCGTCGGAAAGCCCCGGACCTTCTTGCCCGAAGACAAAGACGCAGTTCTCTGGCAGATCATAGGTTTCCAGTTGCTTGGAATCGGGGAAATTATCGATGCCAATAATCGTGAGCCCCTCCCCCTGCGCCCACTGCACGAACTCCTCCACGGTGGGATGGTGGCGCACGTGCTGGTAGCGGTCGGTGACCATAGCGCCGCGTCGATTCCAGCGTTTTTTGCCGATAATGTGCACTTCTTTGGCGAGGAAAGCGTTGGCAGTTCGCACTACGGTGCCGATGTTGAGGTCATGCTGCCAGTTCTCAATCGCTACGTGAAATTTGTGGCGCTTGGAATCAAGGTCGGCGATAATCGCATCCATCTTCCAGTAGCGGTACTGGTCGACGACGTTGCGGCGGTCGCCTTTCTCTAACAGCTCGGGATCCCAGTGGTCGCCTTCGGGTAGCTCACCCTTCCACGGCCCCACACCCACGTTGTGTTCAGACTGTTCAAACTGGGTGGCGGCGGCGCCGTCGGTTTCTGGAGTAGGTGTCTCTGTGAGGGGAACCTGTGGAGAGTTCGAGGTTTCGGGGTTCTCTGAGGGGTTTTCGGGGTCAATCATGAAAAAGCTTTCTGCTGCGTTAACGCACATGAGAGGGCAGTTTTCCGCCCTCTCATGTGAAGTAAAAATCTTAGTCTTCGAGTTCTAAATCAGTCTTTGAGTATGCGTAAAGGCAGGGTACGCCCGCTACTTCTTCAATGTGTTCTTTGGCGCCGGTTGCGCGGTCAACAATCACTGCAACAGCTACCACGTTCGCGCCAGCTTTTTTGAGCGCCTCTACTGCGGTAAGAGCTGATCCGCCGGTGGTGGAGGTGTCTTCAACAGCCACGACGTTGCGCCCTTCAACACTGGGGCCCTCAACCTGGCGTCCCATGCCATAAGACTTCTGAGCTTTACGCACCACGAAAGTATCGATAGCGCGGTCCTGGTCACCTGCCGAACGCATGATGGCGTTGCCTACGGGGTCTGCACCCATGGTGAGACCGCCTGCGGCGTCGAATTCGATGCCGGCGTTATCCAGGAGGTCAAGCATAACCTGTCCGACAAGGCGTGATGCCTCATGATGCAGGGTGATGCGGCGAAGGTCGACGTAGTAGTCGGCTTCTTTACCGGAAGAAAGGGTTACTTTGCCGCGGACGACGGCAAGTTCCATGATGAGTTGGCGCAGGCGTTCGCGTGCTTCGTCAATGGGCAGGGTTTCAGAAAGCTTAGTCATGGTTTAAGTGTAGCGAACGGGGTGGCTTCGCGGGCCCGGGTCACTAAATCAGTAAAAGTGTAGGTATTTGGGTGCATTTTTACGGATTTGGTGACCCGCGAGGTTCGGTAGTCTAGAACCATGAGCATTTTTTCCAAAGATCCCAGCGAATCCACCGGCCAGAAACTCACCCGCCTCGGCATGGGTGCGGGGCTCACGATTATGGGTGCCCTTCACTTCAAGCAGGACGCCGTCGAAAACTTCGCTTCCATCGTCCCCCCATGGGTTCCCGGCAAAGCAGAAGACATCGTCTACCTCTCGGGCGTCGCAGAGCTAGCTCTGGGGCTCGGAATGCTGACTGCCCCGCGCGCACGTCGAGCGACTGGGCTAGGCGCCGCAGCCCTCTTCGCAGCAGTCTTTCCCGCTAACGTCTACCAGTACACCGCTAAAATCGACATACCCGGAGTATTCGACACCGACGCCAAGCGCCTGCGCCGTCTACCCATGCAGCTACCCATGATTGCGGGCGCCCTCTACATCGCTAAGAAGTAGCGACGTCGGGGAGAGCCGCCCGCAATTTAGCGAGCATTTCTTCGTACTCGGCGTCGGGATCAGAATCGGCAACAATCGCGCCACCGGCGCTCAGCGATACCTCGCCGCTGGGTAAAACCACCAGCGTGCGAATGACAATCGAAAGATTCGCCGCACCCGACGCCGAAAAGAATCCCAGCGACCCCGAATAGATTCCGCGGGCACGTTGCTCTAATCGGTCAATAATTTCCATGGTGGAGGGCTTAGGCGCGCCGGTCATGGAGCCACCGGGAAAACAAGCGGCGGCAGCGTCAACCGCAGAAACTTCCGGGCGCAGTAACGAGGAAATCGTGGAAACAAGCTGGTGCACCGTCGAGTAAGATTCCACGCCCATCAGCACCGGTACTTTAACCGTGCCGGGTTCACTAACCATCGATAAATCGTTGCGGAGTAAATCCACGATCATGAGGTTCTCCGCGCGTGTCTTAGGATCTTCCCGTAACCAGGTGGCGGCACGTAAATCTTCCAGCGGATTGGCAAAGCGTTCGATGGTTCCCTTAATGGGTTTAGTTTCCGCGCGCCCATTCGCAGATACCGTGAGATACCTCTCGGGAGAGGAACTCAGAACCCAGTGGTCCTCGCACTTCAAAAATACAGCATAGGGCGCCGAATTATGCTGACGTTGCGCGCAGTACAGATCGAATATGCCGCGCGGGCTATTTATTTCACGAGGTAATGACGCGCGGGTCTCTGCGGTCATGCAGACCTCGTAGGTGTTACCCTCATAAATCTCGTGCAGAGAGTCTTCAATAGCGGTTAAATATTCGGCGCGGTCGGGGTCAGCAAAGTGAAGCCCCGCCTGCGGCTGAGTATCGCCCCAAGGCGCCTCATTTTCAGATGAACTTTGCTCCGCGATTTCCGCTAGAGCTTGCGCCGTTGTCTCAATCCACTCGCTATCTCCCACCAGATAGGCGCGCTGCACAATGTGATCGAGCATGAGATAGCGGACGGCGGGCATCCAGAGGGCATCGGGAGTTTCCGCGCTATAGGGTGTGGAAAATCCCAGCGCACGGCGCGACTCGTAACCGAAATACCCTACGTATCCGCCTAACAGTTCACTTTTCAAGTGGTTGCGTACTTCCACAGATACATCTTCAAAATCCACCTGCGGTGCAGATGTCAAAGCTTCAGAAAGTAACTCCCACGGATTCTGCTCGCCCGCCTCTTCTACCCGCAATACCTGGGCGGGATTAGGCACTACGCCCACATAAGAAAAGCGAGACATAGGTGATTCAGGGCGAGCAGAATCCAGCCAAAAGGCATAGCTAGAATCGCCAGCAATAAGAGGAAAAGCTAGCTGGGGATTCACCATGAAATCGAGGGCACGCAGTCTAAGAGAACGAGTCATCTCAACAGTCTAGGTGAAAAGCGGCAGCTACATCACGCGCGCGTCTTCACCGTTTTCAGAGACCATAGGCTTCTCGGCGTCCTGCCATGCACCCATGCCGCCTATAACGTTCAGCACGTCAAAACCGGCATCCTGAAGGTAGGCGGTTGCCTTCAATGAGCGCCCACCAGAGCGGCAGATGATATACACATCTTCATCCAGGGGCACCTCACCGTAACGGGCGGGAACATCGCCGAGGGGAATGTGCTGGGCGCCTTCAATATGGCCTGCTTCCCATTCCATGTCCTCGCGCACGTCCAAAATCTTGGCATCTGCAGGGATTTCGTCCACAGTTACCTGGCGCAAATCGTCGTTCATGTTTTCTCCTTAGGTTGATGGTCTATCAAATCTAACTTTTCCACGGACGACGACGCGGAGCAACACGGACAACAAAAAATCCGCCCCGGTGAAACCGAAGCGGATTTTCTCAAGCTAAAAACTATTACTGGTTCTGGAACTGGCGCATCTGTTCCTGGAAGTCAGGGTTATTAGCCAGCATAATGAAGCCAATAATACCGAGTACGATCCAAATCAGCGCAATAACAATTGCAATGATGCTCATAATTTTGCCGCCCTTAGCAGGGATACCGAAACGTTGAGCTTTCTTTGCTTTAGACATTCCTACGATACCCAGCACGATTGCAATAATCTGAGTGACGGGGAAGAAAATAGGAATGATGGAAAGAATAAGAGCAATAATGCCCACGACCTTGGAAGTCTGTGCTGCACTTACGCCAGCTTCGTTAGCCGCATTAACCTGACCATACTGATGTTCGTTCACGTAATGGTTGTTGTTCTCCGTGTACTGCGGTGCGACGGGCGCGCCATTTGCCTGAGCCCCGTTGTGGTGCTCACCGTACTGCTGAGTGTTGTTGGGGGTTCCAGCAACGGAATCGTGAACAGAATCGGAATTCACAGCTCGGCTGCTACCCGCATTATTCGGATTTGAAGGAATATTATTTTCATTCGAGTTATGAGGTGTAGTAGTCATAACTTCAGTCAACCATAATCCGCATCCGGAGTGTGGGAAAAATATTAAGGTGGCGTATTATTTTTTGAGGTATTCATCTCTCTCACCTTTTGCACCGGTCAAAGGGCATCAAAATAGCCCCTTTCACTATCCCCCAAGTGTTACTCTCCCCCGGATTCTCATTTACCCAGAACGTAAATTTATGCATCTCATCGCATAGAAAAGATGATTCCGAAAGCAATTAAGGTTTAGAATTACACGGAAAAACCATTGCACCGGAGCTCGCTTTATCCCCTGCGCGTTCCCTGTTCTAAGTTGAAAAAATGACGACATCTCCGCACGATACCGGCTCCCAAGCCGCAGTTCGCACCACCAGCGAGCTAAACCCCAGCGGTAAAACCTTCTTTGGTCACCCGCGCATGTTAGCAAACCTGTTTTCCGTAGAAATGTGGGAGCGATTCTCCTACTACGGCATGCAGGGCATCATGATCTTCTACCTCTACTATGCAGTAACTGAGGGTGGATCTGGACTGGTCAACGAGACCACCGCAGCAGGCATCATGGGTGCCTACGGTGGCACCGTTTACCTGCTTGCTATCTTGGGCGGCTTCATTGGCGACCGCGTTCTTGGCCCCGAACGCACCTTATTCTATTCCTGCATTTTGATTATGGCGGGCCATATCTCGCTTGCTTTGCTGCCCGGTGCCGCCGGCGTCATCGCAGGTCTACTTCTCGTAGCTATCGGATCCGGTGGTCTAAAGACGAATGCCTCGGCACTCTTGGGCACCCTCTACGCCAAAGATGATCCCCGCCGCGACGGTGGCTTCACCATCTTCTACATGGGTGTAAACATCGGCTCCCTCCTAGGCCCCTTGCTCACTACTTTTGGGTGGGGTCTCTGGGGCTTCCACGCCGGCTTCTTACTAGCAGCGATCGGTATGGCAATTGGCCTGACCCAGTACGCGCTGACCCGCAAGAACCTTCCTGAATCAGCGCATGAGCTCTCCGCACCACTTACTTCTTCAGAAAAGAAGAAGTACTCACTACTGGGCGTAGCTATTCTTGTCGTTATTCTTCTTCTGGTGTTCACCGGCATCATTACCCCCAGTAACCTCGCCAGCTGGGTTATGGGGTTCATCGCTATTGGTGCGGTTTCGCTGTTCACCGTTATTTTGAGGGACAAGCAAATCACCTCGGTGGAGCACTCCCGCGTGGTTTCATTCATCCCCATGTGGATTGGTAACGCCGTCTTCTGGGCTCTATACCAGCAGCAGTTCACTGTAATGGCACTGTATTCAGATACCCGCTTGAACTGGAATATCCTGGGCATGGAGCTCAAGCCCAGCTTAGTGAACTCCATTAACCCCATTTTCATCATCATTTTCGCGCCCCTCTTCACCATCATGTGGGACCGCCTCGGCAAGCGCCAGCCCACCACTGTGGTCAAGTTTGCCTTGGGCATCATCGGCGTAGGTATCGCGTTCCTCATCTTCCTTACTCAGGCAGGAAACATGAGCGTGAACGTTGGCTGGATCGTTTTGATTTTGTTCGTATGCACCATCGCTGAGCTTGCAATCTCTCCAGTGGGCACGTCGCTCTCCACTAAGTTGGCTCCCGCACGTCACAGAGTGAACATGGTGGCGCTGTACTTCACCTCAGTTGCTTTAGGTACCGTGCTCGCTGGCTGGTTGGCTAAGTTCTACTCGGTAGAAACCGAAGTTCCTTACTTCACCACGCTGGGTATCGGCACCATTGTGGTCGGTCTTTTGCTTTGGGGTATGAACAAGTGGATTACTCAGAAGATGGCTGGCATTCGCTAAACATCTTTGCGGTTTTTGCCCCATCTAAGCAAGGGGGTTCCTCGATGTTTCGAGGGACCCCCTTGCTTTTAAGTTACTGAGAGAGCCTCTTCAACACCTGTTTTTTAAGAAGATACCGCGGTAGGTTTAAGAAAGTAACATGAAGCAGACTTAGATTCTATCCGAGATAAAAGGAGAATAACTTCATGGGCACCTACGCACTAACTAACGCAAACACCGGTGAAGTCGAGCAGAAATTCGACTCCATCAACCCCTCCGAAATCCCCGGAATTATTGACACCGCGGATAAGGCATACCAAGAATGGCACAAGAAACCTGCAACCGAGCGCGCCGCAGTTCTCACCAAAGCCGCCGGAATCTTCCGCGATCGTAGCGCAGAACTTGCTGAAATTATCGGCAAAGAAATGGGTAAGCCAGTCAACGATGCCAAGGGTGAAATTGAGCTCGTTGCTAACATCTTTGAGTGGTATGCAGACCATGCTGAAGAACTTCTCGAAGACGAAAAGCTTGATGCCAAGGGTGCTCCCACCAACCTGGTTCGCCACGAGTCGATGGGCGTGCTCATCGGCGTCATGCCCTGGAACTTCCCCTACTACCAGCTTGCCCGCTTCTCCGCACCAAACCTTCTGCTGGGTAACACTATTTTGATGAAGCAGGCATCTATCTGCCCCGTTTCTTCCGCAAAATTCGAAGAAGTTCTCTCCGAAGCAGGTTTGACTGACGGCGCTTACCAGAACCTCTACCTCAACGCTGAAGACGTAGAGACCGTGCTAGAAGACTTCCGCGTCAAGGGAGCATCTGTTACCGGTTCTGAGCGTGCAGGTACCGCTGTGGCAATGGCAGCTGCTAAGAACGTCAAGAAGTCTGTGATGGAGCTGGGCGGCAACGACCCCGCTATCGTTTTGGATTCAGTCAAGGACGTCGCCAAGGTAGCGCAGAAACTCACCTTCCTGCGTTTTGCGAATGCTGGTCAGGTCTGCACCTCACCCAAGCGCGTTATCGTGTTGGAGAGCATCTATGATGAGTTCGTTCAAGCTGCGGTTGAGACCGCTCAGAGCGTGAAAGTAGGCGACGCTTCAGACGAATCTACCCAGATGGGTCCCCTCTCCTCGGAGGGCGCTCGTGATGAAGCTGTAGAGCGCATTGCCCAGGCAGTGAAAGACGGCGCAACCCTGCACTTCGGTGGCGAAAAGCTTGACCGCCCCGGCTGGTTCATGAGCCCGGCGGTACTGACAGGTGTTGATTTCGACGCGGACCTCTCCTGCAACGAGCTCTTTGGACCCGCCCTGGTTATTTACAAGGTTAAGAACGAAGAAGAAGCTATCAAGTTCGCCAACAACTCCGAGTACGGCCTGCAGGCATCGGTCTGGACCGACGATGTCGAACACGGCTTTGAGGTTGCGGATCAGTTAGTAACGGGTATGGCCTTGGTCAACGAGCACGTAACCACCCAGGCAGATCTACCTTTCGGTGGCGTAAATAAGTCCGGTTACGGGCGCGAACTCACCCAGTGGGGCTTCTACGAGTTCTCCAACGAGAAGCTCATTCGCGGTGGAGCTATCGACCGCTAATCGGTTGTGGGAGCTGGACTTAACCCAGTTTGTATCAGAAATGTGAAAGCGGACCGCATAGAATGCGGTCCGCTTTCATGTTTCTGGCCCAAAGTCCCCGCGAGGCTCCCCGCCTCGAGTTCGTACGATACTTTCCGCGCTGTACCATGACTTTCCTGGTACAGCCCCAAAAGTCTGTTACAAACTGGGGAAACGGAAAAGAGCTACCTCGTCAAGCCCATGTTAACTTTCTTTGCACCAAGTTACTTCTTATAAAGAACCTCTAGCATCTGCCCTTGCAGGTGGCGTACATTCTCCAGTGAAACACGTTGATCATTACAGAATTCGACGTCCAAGAAAGGAAACAACCATGGCTCTTTACCTCGTAGAACTCACCCCGCAAGACGCCTCCAAAGAGAACGCAACCGCGCTCATTGAAGATGCTGATCAGGCTCTGCAGCAGACCGAAGCTGAGCTCATTGAAACCCAGGTAACCTCTGATTTCAAGACCATCTACGTGATCGTAGAATCAAACAACCCCGGCGTATTTGCCAATGCTTTCAAGACTGCTTTCGATGGCAAGGCCTCCTTGGCAGGACCGGACGAAGTTCGCCTCGTCGGCGCAGATTTGGACGATATCAAGAAGCTCAAGTCCAACGCCGAATACCTGATTGAGTGGGACATTCCCGCGGAAATTACCATGGATCAGTACCTCGCTCGTAAGAAGGCAAACTCCCCTAACTACGCAAAAGTTCCCGAGGTTTCTTTCTTGCGCACCTACGTCCGCGAAGATACCGCAAAGTGCCTCTGCTTCTATGACGCCCCTGATGAAGATGCTCTGCGCCGCGCACGCGAAGCAGTCAACACCCCTATTGACCGCATCTTCAAGCTGAACGAAGCATAAGGGTTTCTTTTAGCAACGCCGCCGCCGCTTGTGATAAGTCTGCGCGGCGGCGTTTTTACACCCTTTTTTCGCATTTACACCCCGCTTTTCAAGAAGTTTTGCCGCTAGAAAGAGCACGCCATGTCTGATTTCACTCTTGAACCTCTCTTTGATTACCCCCAGCGCCAGCAGGTACTCGATCTGGCGCGAGAGCACGCCGAAGACGTCGATCACGATAAGTATTCACCTTTTGATACATTGCGGACACTCGGTTCCCAGGGATTGTTGACCCTGGGCAGGGATGGCTCACTACTGCCCCAGGTCGCAGTGGGATTTGATCTTGCCACAGAATGCGCATCTACAGCTTTCTCGCTCTGGGCGCACCGCTCAACCATCGCGTTCTTTGATGCACTTGATTTGCCGCTACCGGACGGTCTAGCAACCGGAGAAACCACCGGCACTACCGCCATGGCGGCGGCGTTCAAGGACTCCTCGGGAGTCGGTGAAATTCAGGTACACGCCACCCACGTAGAGGGCGGCTTGCAACTCAACGGAGTTATCTCTTGGGCATCCAACCTCTACCCCGGCGGCGTGGTGGTTCTCCCGGTCATAGTGGACGACGCCGCAGCAGGCGAACCCACCAAATACATTGTGCAGACCCGTGTAGACGCCGACGGCTTCAACGTGAAATACCAAAAAGGTCTTCTAGCTCTGGATGCCACCGAATCCGGTTTTATCAAGATCGAAAACCTCTTCGTGCCTGAAGCCGACATCATGACCCGCGACGTCCCCGGTTTTCTCCAGAAGATTCTCGCCCCTTTCCTGTTGGTGCAATCCTCTTTCTGCCTCGGGCTCGGCGCTGCCGCACTGAACTCTGCAGCTGATCACCTCGACGTCGCCCAGGGTATATTCCGTGATGAATTCGCCACCATCCGCGCCGAATACGAACGTCTACGCACCGAAATCACCGAGCTCGCTGAACATCCCCAGCAGGTTGAACGACGCCGCGTGTTGCAGCTTCGACTTGACGCCGCGCATCTTGCCACCGCCGCCACCCGTATCGAACTGGCGACCGTCGGCGGCAAAGCCTACAAAACCAACAGTCCCTCAGCACGCAGACTGCGCGAATCACAGTTCTTGCCGGTGCAGTCGCCTACTGAGGGCCATCTCCGATATGAACTCAGCCATGCCCAGTAACAGCCACAGCAGCAACTCATGAACACTCCCGCACTCACCATCGCTAACGCCTTCAAAACGTACCCCGGTGCCAGTGAGCCAACTCTCCACGACGTCTCGCTAGACCTCAATCCCGGTGAAGCATTCGTCATCCTCGGACACACAGGGTCTGGAAAATCCACCCTTTTACGTGCTGTCGCAGGGCTTGAAGAACTAGATTCAGGAAGCGTGCACGTAGCGCCTGGAACTCGCCATGCGGTCGTCTTTCAACAGGCTGCGCTGTTCCCCTGGCTCACCGTACGAGAGAATATTGCGCTCGGTACTCAGTACAAGAAGAACGCGGGACGAGTCGATGCTCCCACCGTTAATCGGCTGATCGAACGGTTGGGTCTGCAGGGGTTAGAAGATCGCAAGGTCAATGAAATTTCAGGGGGTCAGGCACAACGGGTTTCGATTGGTCGGGCTCTGGCGATTCAACCGTCGCTCTTGCTCTTAGATGAGCCTTTCTCCGCTCTCGACCCCGCTACCCGTAGCGAACTACAGGGGTGGTTACGCAGTCTAATTGAAGAACTCGACCTCACCGTACTGATGGTTTCCCACGACATTTCCGAAGCGCTCACGGTAGGCGATCGAATCGGTTTCTTCCGCGCCCAGCAAGGCTTTACGCGATTTTGGTCCCCCGCCCATGAGCAGGTTACCCACGAGGAAATCCTCGAATACTACCGGAATGATGGGGATAGCGACCGCGCTACGTTTAGTGGTTCACTACGCGATGAGTCAGCGAAAGATCTGCCCGATAAACCTGCCCACTCCCCAACTTTGTAGGAACAGACGTGTCCCACCAGAAGAGTAGACGTATCTCTCGACGCACAGCGCTGTGGGCTACCGGCGGCACCGTGGCAGCCGGAGGCTCCCTGGCGAGCGCGGCAGCATTAGGACGAGCGTCGGGTAAGGAAGCAGCGGGTGTCGAAGTGGGTGGAGCGCTCAAAATCGGTTACCTTCCCATTACCGATTCCGCTCCTCTCCTGCTGGCTCACAAGCAAGGTCTTTACACCCAACACGGAATCTCGGTGGCGAAACCGGTCATGTTCCGTTCCTGGTCGTCGCTGACCGAAGCGTTTATTTCGGGTACGGTGGACGTCATTCATCTGCTCATGCCCATGGCGGTTTACCTGAAGTACGATGTGGGTGCTGACGCTCAAATCGTCGCATGGAATCACGTCAACGGGTCCGCTTTCACGGTTGCGCCCTCGATTGTGGAGACCGCTCAACTGGCGGGTAAAACCGTAGCTATTCCCGGCTGGTTTTCGATTCATAATATTTTGGTGCAGAAGATTCTGCGCGAGGCTGGGCTCACCCCGGTGATCCGTAAAACTGCCGACGCCGATCGGGGCGAGGTGGCCCTCGTCGTCATGGCTCCCTCTGACATGATTCCCGCCCTTGCCAACGGCACCATCGCCGGATTCACCGTAGCTGACCCGTTCAACGCAGCGGCAGTGGCATCGAAGGTAGGTAGGATTCACCGCTTCATGGGCGACGTCTGGCGCGACCACGCCTGCTGCGTTACACTCATGCGTGGCTCGCTTATCGAACAACAAGGCGAGATTGCCCAAAACTTTACTAACGCTCTCGTCGAAGCACAGATTTTTGCCCGCGAGCATCGAAAAGAAGCGGCAAAGATTCTCTCAGATAACTTTTTGCCGCAAAAACCTAAGGCTATCGAACGTGCCATGACCGATCATCTTTCAGAGCACCGCGACGCCGTCAAGAATCCGTCCTGGGGCGGGCAGCTCTTGCAGTTCCAGCCTTACCCGTACGCAAGTTTCACCGAAGAGTTGGTGGTTCATATGCGCGAGACGCTCATGGATGCTCCTACTGACTTCTTGAACAAACTCGACCCTGTCAGCGTGCACCGGGATCTAGTGAATGAAGAATTAGTGACCCATGCGATTGCATCGGTGGGCGGATTCGGAGTTTTTGGGCAATCAGGACCTACCCGGCAAGAACAGATCGACGGCGAAACAACTTCAGGAGTTACCCCATGAGCCTACTCACCTCTGAGCAGCCAGAAGAAGCGGTTTCAGCTACCCCGCATCAGGTAAAAAATCGGCGAACCTCTACCGTTCCAGGGTGGGTGTGGGGCGCCGCAGGAATTATTTTTGCGGTAGCTCTTTGGTGGGTTTTTACCCATTCAGCTCGGGGAAACACCATGCTCACCGCTTTCGCTCCAGAAAATATTCCCTCAGCTTTTGCGGCGTTGATAGGGCGCGGGGTGCTGCTCTCTGATATTGGGGTAAGCCTCTGGCGACTACTTGCCGGGCTTGCAATCGCCGTACTAGTCGGCATTCCGCTGGGGTTACTCATCGGTTTTTCTCAAGCCGCTAACCAGTTTTCAGCCCCGCTGGTCCAGTTTCTGCGCATGGTGTCACCCCTCTCCTGGGCGCCCATTGCAGTGGCACTCTTTGGCGTAGGTTCATCACCGGTTATTTTTCTCGTGGCAATGGCTGCAATCTGGCCTATCACGCTGAACACGGTTTCTGGCGTGCGTGCACTCGACCAGCAACATCTCCAAGTAGCCCAAACTCTCGGGGCAACCCCGTCAGAGGTGCTCCGCACCGTCGTCGTTCCCAGTATTAAGCCTTACGTGCTCGCGGGGATTCGGTTGGCGTTGGGAATTGCCTGGGTCATTATTGTTCCCGCAGAGATGCTCGGTGTTTCTTCAGGGCTAGGCTATGAAATTCTCAACGCACGCGACCGCTTAGCCTATGACGAGATGCTCGCCGTCATCCTGGTAATCGGTGCGCTCGGTATGGTGCTAGATTGGGCCGCGCAAAAAGTGCTGCGGTAGTAAAGAGATTTGATACAAAGTCTGTGAGCAGTAAGGAAATCTATGAATCGTTTAGCGCTAATCACCGGAGTCGGACGCCGCAATTCCATTGCCTACGCCGTCGCCCAGCAACTCGCATCCGAAGGCTGGGACCTATTGCTGAACTACTGGCACCCCTACGACGACCGGCTGGAGTTACCCCGCAGCAACGCTGACCTCGACGAACTTGTCACATTTGCTCGCCAACAAAGTGTAAACGTTGAGCTGCTCCCAGTCAACCTCGAAGACCCTTCCACACCGCAGAAGCTTATTGACCACGCAGAAAAACTCCACCGTGAGCAAGGATTTGGAGAACTCACTGGGCTTGACCAGCGATCACACCGCACATAACCTGCCCTACGGCTCGTCTAAGGGAGCTCTCGATCGCCTAGTGATTGCCAGCGGGATCGAGCTGGGCGCACGAGGTTTCCGCTGCAACCTCATCAATCCTGGCCCCATCAATACAGGGTGGATGGATGAAGCAACAGAACAATATCTCGCCGCCCAGACCCCCGCAGGGCATCTGGGTAAACCCCAAGACACCGCAGATTTAGTCCGTTTCTTGTTCTCCGACGCCGGCAGCTGGATCAACGGCCAACTCCTCCACTCCAACGGCGGTTTCGGGGCAAAATAACGGGGTGCGACGTCCCCACCCCGAGTTTGTATCAAACTCGGGAGGTACTACGAAGTCCGCATAGAATCGACGTCGCTCTCCGGCTGCGAATCCTCACCCTGGGGGTCTGTCGCGTTCTCTTCGGCTTCTGCCTCTTCGATGACGGTACGCAGATCATCCTGCTTCAAGTCCCCTGCGGGGAAGTGCTTGTTACGGTAACCGGAGCGGCCCACCATATGCGCAGAAATAGGAATAGTCAGCAGCTGCAGCAGGAGCGAGACCACCAACACCGGCAGATACGCCCAACTGCGAGTATCAATCAGCACAGCCAGCAAGAGAAGCATCAGACCAAAAACCTGAGGCTTGGTGCCGGCGTGGAGGCGGGAAAGAATATCGGGAAACCGAATCAGACCGATGGCGGCGCCCAAGGACATCAGGCACCCGAGAACCAAGCAAACTGCCTCTAGAACATTGAGAAAAGCATCCATCATTTACCTTCCTTAATCTTCTTGCGTTTGCGAGCTTTCGCCACACGTTTAGCTTCAGCCAAGCGCTGGGCAGCCTGCGGGTCATTGCGGTTAACTTCCTGAATACGGGAAGGTTCCAGGCGTTTCTCGCGGGAGGGCGCATTGTTAGCGTAGAGGGCAACGGTCACTGAGCCAATAAAACCCACCATCGAAATCAGCAGAATCAGCGTGATGAGTTCGTAGGAATCCTTAGCCACCATATTCACGCACAGAACCGCCACGATAATCGAGACGAGAACGTCGCTGGCAAGCACCCGGTCTAGAAGCGTGGGACCGCGCCAAATGCGGTACACGGTCCCGCAAGCCGCTACGGTCAAAATCAGACCGCAGATCCAAATCACGGTAGTACTCATGCGCGGTGACTTCCTTTCGCCGTCTTGCTACGAGATTCGTCCGCTGTAATCATGGCGAATTCTTCTTTGCTCCCTACCGCTTTGAGAATCATCGCTTCAATCCGATGGGCTTCAACACGAAATTCTTCCGCGGCGTCTTGACCCGAAGCATTCAGTACGTGGAAGTAAAGAATCGAGTTGCCGCGATCAACATCAACGACGAGAGAGCCCGGAATCAGCGACATAGCATGCGAAATCGCGGTAATCCACAGGTCGGATTCGGTGCGAAGTTTCACCGCAACAACTGAGTTACGCAGAGGTGCTTTGTAGGTCAACGCGAACCAGAAAACTTCCATACTGGCTCGGGCAACCTGGTAAGTGAAGTACCCCAAAAACACCAGGGCATACCAGATGTTAAACCTGTTGGAGAGGTACAGCGTGGGTAGGCGGAAAACCAAGAGCACTAGAAGCGCTAGAATCGCGCCGAACGCTACGCTAGGTAGCCCGAAATCTCGCCAGGCGGCACACCATACGAAAGTGAGCCACAGAAAAGAGGGGATTCCGTGGAGGAATCGGGTCAACAGTGAATGATTGGAGTGAGTCATTATTCGGTCACCACTTCGCCGTCGTTACTTGCGTCCTCATTATCTACGGCGTTTTGCTGGTCCAGGAATTCACCGAGGTAGTCCTCACGGGTAGGCGTTTGAGGTCCTAGAACCGATTCGATATAGCGGTCAGGATGCATGAGGTTATCTGATGCATGTTCAGCGAGCTGGAATAGCGGCGCAGCGAAGAAAGTAATTGAAGTACCCACTGCTACTAAGCCCACGGTTGAAGCAACCATCGAAACGGGGATTGGCTTGTGGTCGTGACGATCCAATTGGTTCTTTCCCTTTGCGGTGGCATCGTGCTCAGCTCGCAAAATAACCTTGGTGGGTTTTTCTGCTTTGGTCGCTGAGCGCCAAAATACTTTGTTCCAAACGCGGGTGAGGGCAAGCAGAGTCAGAAGCGAGACCAAGACGCCCACCCCAGACATGGCATAGGCCATCCCGGTATTAGCTTCAACAGATGCCTGGAGCAAGCCGACTTTTCCAATGAATCCTGAGAACGGCGGAATACCGCCCAGGTTAATTGCTGGGATGAAGTAGAGAACCGCTAGCCAGGGGGCTACCTTGAGCATGCCGCCGAGGCGTTCAACGTTCGCTGATCCGCCGCGTCGTTCGATGAGCGCGACCACCAGGAACAGTCCGGTCTGAATCACGATGTGGTGGGCAATGTAGAACACCACTGTAGTCATGCCTAGCTGGTTATTCAACGCGATGCCCCAGATCATATAGCCGATATGGCTAATCAGAATGAAAGAGAGCATACGTTTGATGTCGCCCTGAGCCAATGCGCCCAAAATTCCTACGATAAGGGTCAAGATAGCAACCACGCTGAGCAACCCGTCCAGCGCACCCCCTGGGAAGAGGAGGGTTTCTGTTCGTATAATCGCATACACGCCCACCTTGGTGAGCAAGCCAGCGAAGACCGCAGTAACGGGCGCCGGGGCGGTGGGGTAAGAGTCCGGAAGCCACAGCGAAAGCGGGAAGACAGCCGCCTTGATACCAAACGCAATCAAGAGCATCAGATGGAGTTGAAGCTGAGTACCCAGAGGTAAAGTCTGCAGTTTCAGTGAAAGATCTGCCATATTGACGGTCCCCACCGAGGCATAAATGAATCCGATAGCAGTCAAGAACAGAATCGAGGAAACCACCGATACCACGACGTAAGTGGTACCCGAGCGAATACGCGGTGTGTTTGCATTCATTGTAATGAGCACGTAACTTGCCATCAGCAGAATCTCAAATCCCACGTACAGGTTGAAGAGATCGCCTGCTAAGAAGGCGTTAGAGACGCCCGCTAAAAGAAGCAGGTAGGTCGGGTAAAACACCGAAATTGGCACTTCGTGGTCGTTATCTGCGATGTCCTGACCGGAAGCGAAAATCAACACGGCGAGCGAAATAATTGAGCTCACCACCAGCAACAGCGAGGAAAGCTGGTCCACCACCATAGTGATACCAAAAGGCGCCGGCCAGTTAGCCAGCAACACTGCCTGCGGCTCGCCATCCCACGCTGAGACCACCAAAGTAGCTTCCAAGGACAGAACAGTCACCAGGGCAACGAGCGAGACCAAGCGTTGTAAACGCACCCGGTATGAAAGGATAAAAGTCACCGCTGCCGCGAGGAAAAGAATTGCCACACACAGGGGCGCTAAAGCTACTGTATTCATGCGTGTTCCTTCTGCCCTGCTATATCAGAACTATCTTTAGCGATGTGCGCCGTAGTTTTCTGCGATTCGCGACCGGAGGATTTTCTTTTCTCCTCTTTGATTTTGAATTCCCTTTCGCGGGTTTGCTCATCACCATCAAATTCTGAGCTGTCAGTCGATGCCGGAGTGTCTTCTTCCGGGTCGTACGAAGGTTGCGTTGCCACCTTGCGGTCTTCGGCGTCGTCCTTAATTTCATCGCCACGGGAGAGGACCCATGCGCGGTAGATGAGACCAAGCATTAAGGCGGTTACAGCAAAGGAAATCACAATCGAGGTGAGAACCAGTGCTTGCGGTAGGGGGTCTGAGTAGTCTCCGGCGGCTATATCTTTATTGAAGATAGGAGCCAGACCGGCAGGACCACCGGCATGCAAAATGAGCATGTTGGTGGCGTTAGTCAGCAGCATGAGGCCAAGCATCACGCGGGTCATGGTGCGGTCGAGCACCAAGTACACGCCAACGCCGTACATGACGCCCATTACAAGAATGAGGCTAAGATCAATTGCCATTACCGGTTGCCTCCTTCTTCAGTGACTAGAACTTGCGTGGATTGCTGACCGGTAGCTGCCTTTCTATCTGCGATCTGTCGTTTTTTCTCCGCCACCGCATTGTTGCGCCGCCGTGTTTCTTGTTTGCGGTTTTCATCAATTTTCACATCGATCTTTTCGCCGAAGGAGCGGATGACGTCGAGCGCTAGCCCAATAACCAGCAGATATACGCCGATATCGAAGATAGTTGCCGTGACGAATTTGACGTCGCCAAACACCGGCATAGACCATTTGAGCGTGTAGCTGGTAAATACGGGATCGCCAAAGAGTAGGGGTGTGGCAGCGTAGAGCGCGGCAACGGCAAGACCCGTTCCCAGGAACACGCCGGGAGGAATCGGGGATGCCGCACGAAGCTCACGCCCACCGCCTGCCAAATACCGCACGGCAAAGGCGAGACCGACCAGCAGACCGCCAGCAAAACCGCCACCAGGCAGGTTGTGACCGACCACCAGCAGGTAGAGCGAGACCATAATCAGCGTATGGAAGAGCAGGCGTGTCATGACTTCTAACAGAATTGAACGACGCTCGGGCGGCAGGGTTCGACCAGCAACAATGAAAGGATCGCGGTGCACGCTAGAGAAACGGCCGGCAACCTTCTGTTCAGCGGTCAAATTCGTGCGTGCAGCGTAGCGCTTCTCAAAGATTTGAAGCACCTGAGTATCCAGGTTCTTAGAGGCGCCGCGGTCACGGCGCCCTTCAATGAAAAGTAGGGATGCCACACCGGTTGCGGCAAGAGCCAGTACTGAAATTTCGCCGAAGGTATCCCAGCCACGAGTGTCCACGAGAATGACGTTGACGATGTTTGTGCCGTCGCCTATTTCGTACGCCATCTTGGGTAGTTCTAGTGAGATGGGCTGCAGACTCCGCGAGGAGAAGGTAAACATGGCAAGCGCCATCGTCAAAATGCCGAAACCAATAGCGATGACGATTCGGATACTCTGGTGGGTTTGTTCGCGCTTGCCCGTCAGCTTCTGCTTACGGATGTTTCGAGGTAGTACTCGTAGAGCCAACACAAAGGCGACGAGCGAGAGGGTTTCTACTAGGAACTGAGTAATAGCAAGGTCGGGGGCGGCACGCACAGCGAAGAGTGCTGCCATGCCGTAGCCTGTTACCGAGACCATCAAGATCGCCAAGAAACGTTTGCGTGCCCAGAGCACTACCAGTGCTGCGGTAATCATCACCAGCGCGATAGCCCATTCAGCGGGGTTCACGTTTACGCGAATATTAGCTAGCGGAGGGGTTTCTGCCAGGAAGAGCACAATAGTCGGCACGGTCACCGCGGTGCTCAGAATAATGCCCAGGTAGAAGCCGAGTGAACCACGCTGAGTTTGACCGGTGACCCATACTGCTAGGCGATCCAAGGCGTCAACAATATTGCGGTAGACGGTGGACGCCGCTGGCCAGGTGGGAATACGGTTTTGGAACGTTTCTATGGGGTTGCGAGCAAGAAAAAGCACCATACCCACCGTCATGATGCCGAGACTGGTGAGGAATGCGGGGTTCACTCCGTGCCAGAGGGCTAGGTGAAGATCGTATTCGCCTATTTTCTTCAGGTGGCTAGAAATCCAGTGGTGTACCGGCTCGGGATATAGCCCGAATGCGATGGTCAGTAAGGTCAAAACCACCGGCGATGCAATGAAGGTGAAGTTCACACGGTGGAAAAGAGTATCGGGGCTTTTTTCGAGGTGAGCAAGTTTTGCAGGGTTGCGGTCATAATGAGTCTGGCAGAACTTGATCTCATCAATATTCTCCATAAAGCTTGCAGGTTTTGTGGCGAAAGCTCCCCACACAAAACGCGCAGAATAGGCGAAAGTAAGTATGGAGCCCAGCACGATAGCGCCCACAGTCACGAGATCGAGCAATAGCACGCTACCGTTTTCTGCATGCATGAGTCGTTCAAGGTAGGTTTCCAGTACTGCTTCTTTGGCCACGAAACCAGCCAGCGGAGGGATACCTGCCATGGACGCCGCGGAGATAAGACCGACGGCAAACAGTACAGGGGCTCTGCGAAAGATACCCGAGAGTTTGTGGATATTTCGTGTGCCCGACTGATGGTCAATAATTCCTACGGTGAGGAAGAGCGCTGCTTTGAAGAGTGAATGCGCCAGCATCATAGCCATAGCTGCGTAGAGCGCATTAGGTGTTCCCGCTGAGACAATCAGTGCGAGAAAACCGAGCTGGCTCACGGTGCCGTAAGCAAGAATGAGTTTGAGGTCTGTTTGCTTGAGAGCAACCCAACCACCAAAAACCATCGTGAAAGCGCCGAAAATAACCAGCGTGTTTTCCCAAATGGCGACCATGCCGTAGCCGGGTGAGAAGCGAATCAGCAGGTAAATACCCGCTTTCACCATTGCCGCTGCGTGCAGGTAAGCAGAGACGGGCGTAGGTGCCGCCATCGCCCCGGGGAGCCAGAAATGCAGCGGGAACAACGCCGATTTACTCAGCGCACCGCACAGAATCAGAAAGAGGGCGGCGGAGAGCTGCACGCCCGTCAAAATTCCGTGCCCGGCTTCAACATCTGCCACGATCTGGGGTCCGCGAACTACCAATTCTGCCAAGCTATAGGTGCCGGCGCTCTGGCCCAACATGATAATTCCGACGAACATGGCGAGGCCACCGGCTGTTGTGACCGTCAAGGCCTGCAAGGCAGATCGACGAGCGGACAACCTGTTATGGGCGTGGCCAATGAGCAGATAGGAAAGGATGGTGGTGATTTCCCAGAAGATGAACATGACTATAAAGTCATCGGCCGTGATTAACCCGAACATAGCCGCACAGAAGCTGAACAGGTGAGCGGCGAAACCGCCAACGCTCTCCGAGGAGTGACTGAAATACGAGGTGCAATAAAAAAGTACGAGCGAGCCAACGCCCAGTACAAGCAAGCTCATCACCCAAGACAGCACGTCCATACGAAAAGTCAGCTCTAGATTGAGAGCGGGAATCCACTCGAATTTTTCAACCCAGGGCTCACCATTCATAATCTGGGACGTTTTGGTGAGCACATAGATGAAAGCACCGGCAGGAAGTAATGCCAGTGCGTAGAAAGTCTTATGACCCAAGCCTCGATAGATAAGCGGCGTGCACAGCCACACCACGAAAAAAGCTAGAAGAATTGTTACCACAGAGATAGCCTTTGGAATCGTGGGCAGAACCTCCCCTAATTGTAAGCCATCTGACCATTTCGGCGGAAGGGAAAGATAGTGTAAATCACCCCCAATTTCGCTTATTTTAGGTTGCTACAAATGGTGCAATAGGTAATACATTCATCGACTGAAAATACACTGACTTCTTTCCTGCCACTTTTCCACCTCGCTAGATGCTCTACGGTTAGCTACATCCCTGCACTTTTTATTCAGGCGCGTAGAATAATCAACGATTCTCACACCCCTGATTTTTGGAGCATTTCTATGAGCTCAGAACATTCCGAGCGCCATTCTGCCTTTGCCTGGCGGCTACACGGCGACGGCAAAACGGTAGCACCGGGTGCCGTCGTCGCACCTTATGAACGCCTCACCTGGGGGCGAACCATCGGCATTGGTGCTCAGCATGTAGTGGCAATGTTTGGAGCGACCTTTCTCGTTCCTCTCCTGACCGGCTTCCCGCCGTCCACCACCCTTTTCTTCTCGGGTATTGGCACTATCCTTTTCTTGCTACTCACAGCCGGCCGTGTACCGTCTTACCTCGGTTCGTCCTTTGCGTTCATTGCGCCGCTAGCAGCGGCCTCTAACCAGTACGGCCCCGCCGGTTCGCTCGGTGGCATCGTGATGGCGGGTATCGCGCTCTTCCTCGTGGGGCTCATCGTGCAAATAGCCGGAACCGGATGGCTCACCAAACTCATGCCACCGCTGGTCACCGGCGCTATTGTGGCGCTGATTGGTTTCAACCTTGCCCCCAGCGCCAAAGCGAACTTTATGGAAGCTCCTGTCACAGCGCTCGTCACTCTGGTCTCGATTATCCTGATTTCGGTTCTCTTCAAAGGAATCTTCGGCAGACTCTCGATCCTACTGGGCGTAGTAATCGGATACATCACCGCCGTCATCCGTGGCGAAGTAGACTTCACCGCTATCCACGAAGCCTGGGAAAACCAAGGGCTCTTTGGACTACCGCATTTCCAGACTCCCGAATTTCACTGGAATCTAGCGGGCCTGTTCATTCCCGTCATTCTTGTTCTAGTGGCAGAAAATATCGGACACGTAAAATCCGTAGCGCTAATGACCGGTGACAACCTCGACAAATACTCCGGACGCGCGCTCATGGCAGACGGTCTAGCAACCACCATTGCAGGCGCAGGCGGCGGTTCAGGTACTACCACTTATGCAGAAAATATTGGCGTCATGGCAGCTACCAAAGTGTACTCCACCGCTGCTTACTGGGTAGCCGCAATCTTCGCCATCTTGCTTTCCATCCTGCCCGTCTTCGGCGCAGCAGTAGCATCAGTACCCGCCGGCGTACTCGGTGGCGCAGCCACAGTTCTCTACGGCATGATCGGTATGCTGGGTGTACGCATCTGGGTAGAGAACAAAGTGGATTTCTCCAATCAGGTGAACCTCACCGCCGCCTCCGTGGCCCTCATCGTGGGCATCGCCGACTACACCTGGGATATTGGTAACCTGCAGTTCGCCGGTATCGCGCTAGGAACTGCCGCCACCCTGATTACATATCACCTCATGGCTTTCATTGCCCGACGCCGCAACTCGGCGCCAGAACCGCTGGAGCCACGAGTCGATTCACTCGGTAAATAACCTTTCACGTTAAAAGCAAATGGCCGCGCTCCCCAGCACGGCCATTTGCTGATTCACCTACAGAAACGGTGAATCACTCACACACATTTCGCTTCTCAGCTCGGCTCTCTCAAACCGTTACTTATATATAACCCCATTTACCTTGTAAGAGGATTGATAGACCTTGGGAAAAGCCTGGGATTTCATGTTTTTCGGAAATAGAACTTTAGGCGGCGTCTAACACTTCACGCAAAACGTCCGATCGGTTGGTCACGATGCCATCCACTCCAATTTCGAGTAGGTCACGCATTACCTGAGGATTATCGATAGTCCATACCTGCACAGTCAACCCGAAACGGTGGGCGGTTTGTACCAGTTGGGGAGTAACCACCGTAAAGTTTTTGCCCAAAAACTTATAAGTCAGTGGAATCTGCATTGACTCAAAATCTTCGAAGAACGGACTTGCCAGCCGTTTCATCACAGGCCACAACGCGGGCACGGTATGCGCCGCTACGTAAAATCCATACATAGCGAGCTCAGATGCACTGGTCTTAATAACGCTATCTGGTGCAAGTGCTCGCATTTTTTTGACGGTCGCAGCTCTGCGCTTCTCTGAGAAAGAAGCAATGCGAACACGATTTATTGCCCCGGTTTTTGCCACTACCTCAGGCAGAGCTTGCGCTGAGGCGTCGTCCTTCACATCGATGTTAAAGAAAAGCTCGGGGAGCTCAACCAGCGTTTGTTCTAACGTGGGAATTTTGTGGCCACCTGGCAAATCAAAAGCTTGAATTTCAGTCCACGTTTTGTCGCAGACCTTCCCAGAAATTCCCACCATCCGGTTGAGAGTGCTGTCATGAAAAACGATGACGACACCGTCGGAGGTAGTATGAACGTCAATTTCCATCCACCGCACGCCCAGCGCCGCTGCTTTCTGAAAAGCGGCGATAGTATTTTCGGGTACGTCCAGCGCAAAACCGCGATGCGCAAAAGGCTCAAAAGATGCGGTAAAGGGGACAGGTTTGCCGAAAGTATTCATACTCCTAGCTTACTACCGGGCAGTAACTTAGATTCGACTATAGAAGATTTTTATTGCATAAATACCCAAAACTGACCCTTCATTAGGCAATATTACGGTTAAGGAACGCATACTTATCCACGCTGCATCAGTTAAATAACTTTGGGCTGACTAGCTACAACGCGCTCAATCATCTGCGCCACGCCGTCCTCATCAAATCGAGGGCAGGTTCTACCCACCGCTTCAATAAGCCGCGGTGATCCCGATGCCATGGCGTAGCCCTCCCCCGCCCACTGCAACATCTCTAAGTCATTAGGCATGTCACCAAAAGCAATGACTTCACTAGCTTTAATGCCGCGTTCACTGGCAAACTTTGCCAGCGTCTTCCCTTTGTGCATACCCTTGCGTGCCATCTCCATCAACGGAACACCGTTGATTCCGATGGTGAGAGCAAGGTAATCCTCCACCAAAGGCAAAGTACGCCAATAGAGAGTCTCGGGGTCAGCGCCGTCCACCTGCATCAGATATTTCACGACGCCGTCCGCGCGCTCCAGTACTTCATCGAATGAACCCTCAACTATTTGGGCTCCCTCTAGCACCGGACCGTACTCGTATTTCCCCTGGATAAATACGGTGTCCATTGTTTCCAGGGTAAAAGACGCCTCAGGAAATTCTGCCGCCAGCGTGGGATGCACAGCGGCGATGTCTTTCATATCTGTCAGCTCAGTGGAAACCACCTCATCGGTACCTAGGTGGTAGAGCACCGCGCCGTTAGAGCAAATTGCAAAGGCGTCATGTTCCATCTGATCACGCAACGGATCCAGCCAGCGGTGCGGGCGACCGGTCACGAACACAATGTCGATACCGGCACCCGCCGCTTCCTCTAAAGCGGCAAGCGTGCGGGGGCGAAACCTAAAATCTTTTCCCAGCAGCGTACCGTCTAAGTCGCTGGCGATCAGCTTGATCATGAATTATTTTTCTTCGTGAATCACGGTAAGGAATGCTCGCGCAATACCGTGAGTAAAGAGATTGAAATTGACGACGGCGGGGGTGGTGTTCTCGTCGACGTCCAACTTTGCGGTATCTACGGCGGTGACACAGAAGGTGTAGCGATGCGCGCCGTGACCGGCAGGAGGAGCAAAGCCGGTGAATTCCAAGGAGCCGCCGTCATTCTTCTGGGCAACAGCACCTGCAGGGAGCTGATTGCCGTGACCGCGCTCTAAGGAAGTGGTGGAAACGGGAAGATTAGCCACGCTGTAGTGCCAGAACCCTGAAGGGGTAGGGGCGTCCGGGTCAAAGCAAGTCACCACAAATGACTTGGTTTCTTCAGGAAAACCGCTCCAGGAAAGCTGCGGCATGGTATCGGTACCCTTTTCGATTCCCATCTTCGCTGAAAGCATCCAGTCTTCGGCCAATCCGCCGTCTTCTACACCGCTGGAACGAAGCTCGAAGGTAGGCAATTCGGGCAAATCTTGGTAAGGCTGGCGGTCAAGCATGTTTCTCCTTAGGTAAGTTTCATCACTGGGTTAAGTCTAGCGAAACTAACCCTGGCTTAGTACTTCTTCAAGCTCTTCGCGCGAGGGCGGGTTAGCACCAGCACGCGATACTGTAATACCTGCGGCGGTTGTGGCGTAGGTCAGCATTTTCTTCAGCTCATCAACAGAGAGAGCAGCCAGCTTTTCAGCGGCAGCGGCCCCTTCAATGTCTCGGTCTAGCAGATAAGCAATAAGTGCTGCCATGAGAGAATCACCGGCGCCTACCGTATCTGCAACTTCAACCCGAAAGGCGGGAATCTCAACGCCAGAAGGAGCCATGGAGGAATTGATGGCGTACACTCCCATCTCACCGCGCGTCACCACTACCAACGAGGCGCCTTTTTCAAGCCATGCCTGTGCGGTCTCTTCGATAGAGCGATTCGGGTACAGCCACAGCAAATCCTCATCGGATGCTTTGATGAGGTCGATGTGCGGCACCACCGATTCCGCCCACGCACGAGCCTGCGAAGAATCCGGGATGATAGTGGGTCGGCAATTTGGGTCATACGAAATAAGCGCGGTCTCTGCGGCATCTTTCACCGTTTGAACTACCGAAGATGCACCGGGCTCCAACATGGCTCCGATAGACCCCACGTGGACGGCGGTGGAGTGGCGCGTAGCATAAGCAAGCTCATCCTGGGCAGATTCCAGCGACCAGTCAATATCGAACTCATACTCAGCCGCGCCAGACTCACCAATATTTGCCTGTGCGACAGAGGTTTTCTTGTCATCCGCAGAAATCGGAATTTTCACGCCTGAATCTTTCAGGTGAGCCACGATCATCTGCCCGTGTTCATCGCGACCAAACCGACCGATGAACTCCGCGTCATGGCCCAGTCGAGAGACCCCAACTGCCACATTCATCGGGGAACCACCCGGGTGCGCCTGCAACGGCTGGTGGGGCTTATTTACAACGTCTACAAGGGCTTCGCCAATAACTGTCAGCATGCTCACATTCTACCCGTGCGCAGGTGCGGTTATGTCTGAAAACCGTCTGTGTTATCTCTCAACTTCACACACTCCCCCACACAAGACCAAACAGACAAAACACCGGCAACAGATTCATACCCCACAGCACCTGAAACATACAGAACACGCCGCCCAAACCAGTTATGCTTGATGTGCAATTCGATTCAAAAACGTCTCGAACGTGTGCAGACACATCGTGCGTTTTGAACGAATAAGATCCTCCTGCACGCTAACCGATCGATACAAAGGCGTTCGATCGAGGAAGAAGGTTTTTCAGTGGCCACTGCGCTAGAAAACGCACACGAAAAATGGCTCGACCGCGAGGCTGATGCCGAAGCGATGATTCCGCTCATCGGCAAACTCAACCGTGAAAACGGCGTGGTGGTAAGCATCCACGGCCGCTCACTGGTCAATCGCTCTGTCATTCAGATTCTCAAGCTACACCGTTTTGCCCGTCAGATTGATGACGAAGAGCTAGACCCCAAGAACTCCCTCGCCATTCTCAACGAGCTCCTTGCACTCAACCTTGGCCCCTGCTCCATCGGCATTGCCCAGCTCTGGCACAAGTTCGTTGAATCCGGTTCAGATGACCTTGCAGGTTGGCTTCGCAACGAACTCTCTGAGGTCGTCGACAAGAAGGGCGAAGTCGAGCTAGCTCAGCAGGACGTCGTTCTCTACGGTTTTGGTCGCATCGGGCGCCTTCTCGCTCGCATCCTGCTGGAACGCTCCTCCGGTTCAGGCCTGAACCTTCGTGCTGTTGTGGTGCGCAAGAACGGCGAGAATGACCTTCACAAGCGTGCTTCACTCCTGCGCCGCGACTCCGTACACGGCGCCTTCCGCGGAACCATCCGCGTGGATGAAGAGAACAACGTCATCGTAGCGAACGGTGCACCCATTCAGTTCATCTATTCCTCTGACCCTGCCTCCGTTGACTACACCGAATACGGCATCAATAATGCCATAGTTGTAGATAACACCGGTCGCTGGCGTGACCGCGAAGGTCTTTCCCAGCATCTGCAGTGCCCTGGTGTCTCCCGCGTTCTGCTCACCGCTCCCGGTAAGGGCGATTTGAAGAACATCGTGTGCGGAGTCAACGACAACATCATTACTGATTCAGACCAGATTCTGTCTGCCGCTTCCTGCACCACCAACGCCATCACCCCCGTTTTGAAGGTCATGGGAGATGAATTCGGCGTGGTTCACGGTCACGTAGAAACCGTTCACTCCTTCACTAATGATCAGAACCTCATTGATAACT
Organism: Rothia sp. ND6WE1A; assembly: GCF_001683935.1. Taxonomy (NCBI): domain Bacteria; kingdom Bacillati; phylum Actinomycetota; class Actinomycetes; order Micrococcales; family Micrococcaceae; genus Rothia; species Rothia sp. ND6WE1A. Next base: position 153,985 of record NZ_LXTU01000061.1, read on the forward strand.
TCCACAAGGGCGACCGCCGTGGACGTTCGGCAGCGCTAAACATGGTCATTACCGAAACTGGTGCGGCTAAGGCAGTAGCGAAGGCTCTGCCCGAGATGGAGGGCAAGCTCACCGGTAACGCGATTCGCGTTCCCACCCCCGATGTCTCCATGGCGATTTTGAACCTGCAGTTGGAGAAAGCTCCTGAATCTAAGGACGCTCTCAACGAATTGCTCCGCGAGACCTCCTTGCGTTCCCCGCTGCGCCGTCAGATTGACTACACCGATTCCCATGAGGTTGTTTCCACAGATTTCGTTGGTTCACGCACCGCGGGCATCGTTGACGGTTTGGCAACCATCGTCACCGGCAAAACCGCGATTCTCTACGTCTGGTACGACAACGAATTCGGTTACTCCTGCCAGGTTATCCGGGTGGTAGAGAAGATGGCTGGCGCTACCGTGCCGACTTTCCCCAAAGTTGGCTAGGGATTAGCGGGCGCCAACCGCTAATGGGTCACTAAATCAGTGAAAGTGCACTTATTTGAGTGCACTTTCACTGATTTAGTGACCCTCTTCTTTCCGGAACCCAAACAGCACAAAAAAGCCCGGCACCGCCTGCAACGGAACCGGGCTTTTCTAGCGCCTCACCAGATTTACATCATGTTGATGCCCAAAGGTTCTAGTCGAACAACAACCGACTTGTAAACGGGGGTGTTGGATTCTTCAGCAGAGGAATCCAACGGAACCAGCACGTTCGCCTCGGGGAAGTACGTGGTCACGCAGTCACGGGCATGATCGTAAGCCACCACACGGAAGTTAGGTGCACGACGTTCGCCGTCCTCCCAAACAGAAACGATATCTACCAGGTCACCGTCCTTCAGACCACGCTTTTCGAGATCCTCAGGGTTCACGAAAACCACACGACGTCCGTGGCGAACACCGCGGTAACGATCGTCCAGACCGTAGATGGTCGAGTTGTACTGGTCATGTGAACGCACCGTGGACATCAAGAAGTAGTTCTCAGGTAGGTCAATAACGTTGGTCTCGTTGACCGAGAAATGAGCCTTACCGTCGGAGGTGTTGAATACGCGCTGACGAGGACCGTTAGGCAGGTAGAACCCGCCAGGGCGTTCGATTCTCTCGTTGTAGCGGTCAAAACCAATGATGGTTCCCTCGATTGCGTTACGGATGTTGCCGTAATCGTCAATCATGGGCTGCCAAAAATCGTCCCCGAAGGTCTCGCGACCGATGGAGCAAATGATGTCGACCTCTGATTTGAGGTTGAGATCATTATTCGCGGTGCGCTTACCAATCGAAGCGGAAACCACACCAGCAGAGTTTTCTACGGTAATTTTCTGCGGGCCGGTTGCCTGGATGTCCTCATCGGTACGAGCACGCACAGGCAAAATCAGCGATTTCTCACCAGGCCAAGCATGAGCGCCGTTGGGCTTAGTGGAAAGATGAACGGTCATTTCCTGCTGACTCATGCCACGCTCAACCGCCGAGGTATCAGAGGCAACACGCACCAGGTTACCGCCCAGAGACATGAAGAATTTATTCTTGCCGTCGCGAATCTGCTTCAGTGAATCCACTGAATCCAGACCATTTTCGCGCGGAGGATTAAAACCGAAGTAATCCTGCAGCGCATCTAAGAATCGGGGAGGCATTTTCTCCCAGATACCAACGGTACGGTTACCCTGCACGTTGGAGTGACCGCGGAAAGGCGCGGTACCGGCACCGGGCTTACCAATGTTGCCGGTCATCAACAGGAAGTTCATAACTTCACGCAAAGTGGAAACAGCGTTCTTATGCTGAGTAACGCCAAGAGTCCAAGAAACAATGACAGATTCAGCCTTTTCGACCATGTCGGCAATACGGCTCACCTCGGTTGCCGAGATACCCGAGCCGCGTTCGAGGACGGCGTCGTCCAACGACATCAGGTGCTCAACAGTCGCATCAAAACCGGAGGTGAACTTCTCGATGAATACCTTATCGATGGCATCGCGGCGCAGAAGTTCGCGGTTAAGCTGCTGGAAGAAAGCACGGTCACCATCAAGACGAACCTGCAGGTACTCGTCGGCAAGCTTCTCCGAAACACCGAGCATTCCCTTGACCGACTGAGGTTCTTTGAACTCCATCAGACCGGTTTCAGGCATGGGGTTGATAACAACCATCTTGCCGCCGTTTTCTTTGAGCTTCTTGAAAGAAGTCAACGAACGGGGGTGGTTGGTGCCGGGGTTTTGACCGATTGAAATCAGCAAGTCTGTGGTTTCAAGGTCATTAATGGTGATGGAGCCCTTACCCAAACCAACAGTCGAGGAGAGCGCTACACCGGTTGATTCATGGCAGAGGTTGCCACAGTCAGGCAGGTTGTTGGTGCCCAGACGACGAGCGAGAAGCTGGAAAGCATACGCAGCTTCATTGGACGCACGGCCCGAGGTGTAGAAAACAGCCTGGTTAGGATCGTCCAGAGACTTCAACTGATCCTTAATGAGCGCGAACGCTTTTTCCCAGGAGACGGGACGGTAATGTTCGTCGCCAGTGGAGCGATCATAGAGCATGGGTTCGGTAATACGGCCCTGCTTGCCCAGCCAGAAGTCAGTCTGGTCACGCAGTTCCTGGACGGTGTACTTTGCCCAGAAATCGGCGTCGGCACGGTCTGGAGTGGTTTCTTCTGAAACAGCTTTTGCGCCGTTTTCACAGAATTCGACCACGTTCATGTCATTCTGGTTTGGCTCAGGCCAAGCGCAAGAAGGGCAGTCGATGCCGCCGTGCTGGTTCATTTTCAGCAGGGGCAGAAGTCCGCGGTTTTTACCTGCCATTTCCATGGCGTGGTAGACGCCGCCGAGTCCGGCTGCGGAAGTTACGCGGCGTCCAACTTTCGGGTAGTCGTAGGCGTTAGCAACTTCGCTGACGCTACTTACCGTAGGGAGTGTTGAGGTTTCTTGAGGCGCATTCATACTTTCAAATCTAGCAGGTTGCTGAGGGGAAATTAAGGTTCTAGCAACTTTTAGAGACTGCGAAAGGTTGATCAGGAAAATGAAGTCACAGGGGGGAGACGTCGGAACGCTGCCTGGGGTTTCTGTACATTTTCGCGTACATCAGTACAAGCTCAAGCATGTATTTTTACTGGAAGAATGTACTTTTCTTTTGTTCTCTTGACGATTTCAAAGCACAGGGCAATTTTTCTTGCTTAAATGGAAAGTATTCTTTACATTTAAAGAAAACACTCTACGAAGAAACTTTCTCAAACATGGATGAAAAACCCCCTAACTCAGTCCGTAGGTGGCGGCGATGGAACGATATTTCACAAAGTGAATTAGCAGAAAAAATTGCAGTCTCTCGGCAGACCATTGCAAATATCGAAAAAGGGAATTACTCGCCCTCTGTACACCTTGCATTAGAAATTTGCCAGGTACTGGGGAAATCAGTGGAACAAATTTTCGGGAAAGAACAGGAAACTCAGTGAGCGCACTCATCAAACGTTTTGGAGATTTTCATACTGAACTGTCAAAGAATATGTAGATGACGAGTACCAAGAGAAAATCGAAAATCAGTCAAATACAGTTTTCGTCAGTACCTTGCCCTACACGCTCTACTCAATGGGAGCAGTCCTGACATGGACCATTCCTGGCGTCCGTTCGCTACTCTCGCTACTCGTATTCTTCCCGCTGTTAATTGGCATCGCTTTTGGCCAAGGGTGGAGTAAACATTATGCTCCTCGCCCCAAACCCATTATTCTGCCTGGGACCTTAGCGATCGTCGTCGTTCTGGAGCTGATTCAAGGAGTGGGAATTTTGTACAACGTCGTACTCCGCCAAACCTCAAATTTTGAACTCTTCCCGCTCTTGATAGGAGGAGCAATTGCCGGAGGACTCCTTGGTGCGTTTATCGGTGGGACGGACGCCGTGAAAAAGATGAACCGAGTTCGGGCGTCTGACACCGCGCGTCTGGAAGCAGAATTAGAGGACTAACTAGCCGAGTGACCGGCGTAGCTCTTTTTGACCACGTATACCTGGTCAAAACAGGCTCAGACGGTCACTCGCCCGTCAAACCTATATATCCAGTTCTCCGGAATACAGGTTGAACCGGTTTTCGCGGGTGAAAGCCACCAGCGTCAGTCCGGCTTCCTTTGCCAGCTCAACAGCGAGAGACGACGGCGCCGACACCGCAATCAGCGCCGAGAAACCCGCCATAATTGCCTTCTGCACCAACTCGAAAGAAGCGCGCGAACTCATCACCAGAATGCGCCCGGGAGTATCAAGGGTATCTTCAAGCATTAGATGCCCAATCACCTTATCGGCAGCGTTGTGGCGACCAATATCTTCACGGGCCACAATCATCGTGCCGTCAGATTCGAAAGCACCGGCAGCATGAATACCCCCGGTACGGCGGAACTGTTTCTGCTCCCCGCGCAACACTTCCGGCAGAGAAAGGATCAAATCAGGGGAAAGTTTGACCGGCTGAACGGGGCGGTAGGCTTTGTCCATAATTGACCCAATGGATGCTGACCCGCACACTCCGCATGCAGAGTTAGTGGTAGTCAACCGCAGGTTTTCAAGACCGGGGGCACGCACATAACTGGCAGTTTGAACGTCCAACACATTGTAGGTGTTCTGGCCATCGGGACCGGTAGCACCAGCACAATAACGGGCATTCGAAACATCCTGTGCCTGGCGAATCAGACCCTCCGAGTGCAAGAAACCATGCGCCAGTTCCAAATCATTACCGGGGGTGCGCATGGTGGTAGTGATGGTGGCACCTGAGAGCCGAATTTCCAGCGGTTCCTCTGCGGTAATCGCGTCCGCACGACGGTCTACCGAGTACGAGCCGTCTTCATTTCGGCGCACTTTGGTGGCGGGAACCGATATGTTAACTCTGCCCATGCGAGAACTCTTTCATTGCTTCTTCTACTTTTTCGATACGGTCACGCACGCCCTGAGCGTCGGTGGCACCCGCGGTTCCTGTTGCCAACCCCACCAAGAAAGCCGACAGAGGCGCTGCGGGGCGAACGGCGTCGTGGGCTACGTGCTTGGTCATGCCCAATAGGTAGGGCATGGTTTCTTTCACGATAGCGGGGTCGAGGTCCAGTTTCTCTGCAACGCTCACCAAAAATTCTTGCGCCTGTTTGAGGTCATCAGGTTCATGTTTGCTCATGCTGGTCTCCTCCTTTGTTCTGCGGTAGGTGTTTTATCAGCATTTTTTACCCGGGTTGTATAACGCGCGGGACAGATTTATTATTTCTTGTCCGGCAAAGACGCCGAGGTTAGTAGTCTTTTAGCCCAAGACCTGCGATGCCGTCTGGCTGATTGTAGAAACTAGCGGCATAGGTTTCGCTGACTTCTTCAAGGGTCGCAGGATCCCACTGGGGGTCACGGTCTTTGTCAATGACTTGGGCGCGAATTCCCTCTTTCATATCGTGTGATCTCATAGCGTTAACTGCCATGTTGTAGTCACGGTTGAGAGTCTCTGCGAGGGTCGCAGTCTTTGCCCGGCGGATACCGAAGAGGGCTGTTTTAATTCCCGTGGGGCTGTTGTGGCGCATTGCTTCGATGAGTTCTGCCGCCAGCGGGTTGCCCTGTTCTGCGTGCTCTGCCACGGCGTCGCGAATTTGTTCGGCGCTGTTCCCGGCGAACGCCGTGTTAATCCAAAAGGCATTCAAAGCCATCACCGATTCAGGGGTGTTGCCCACGAACTTGGAGATCACCAATTCGATTGATTGAGCGTCGGTGGCGCTTTCGAGATAGGAGATAAGTTCGCCAAGTTTTTCGGTGTGCACATAGTAGTCGGCGAGTCCGCAGACTATCGCATCTGCCGCGCCTACGTACCGACCTGTCAGCGCCATTGCTGTGCCGAGCTGGCGGGGCGCCTGTGAAAGTAGCTTGAGCCCACCAATATCTGGAGCGAAACCAATTCCGGTTTCCGGCATGCCCAGCCTAGTTTTTTCAGTGACCACGCGGTGGGAAGCATGCGCGGAGATCCCCACTCCGCCGCCGAGAACGATGCCGTCCATGATAGCCACGATAGGCTTAGGGGACTTAGAAATTCGGTTATTCAAGGTGTATTCGGCGCGAAAGTATTCTTCGCCCTCGCCTAAATCGCCCGAGTCAATCAGGTGGTAAAGCGAGACGACGTCGCCCCCTGCACACAGCCCTTTCTCACCAGCGCCTTGAATGAGCACTGCTTTGACGCGGCTATCGCTCTCGCACTGGGTGAGCGCCCGGTCGATTCCTCGGAGCATGTCATAGCTGAGTGCGTTGAGTGCGCGCGGACGGTTGACGGTGATAACGCCCAGAGTTCCGCGGTTTTCAAAGAGAATCTGGGACTCTTGCCCTACGTGTTCGGTCATGACCTGCTCCTTCGCCTAGAGATACTGCATATCTCCACACTTTACCGCCGTCGAAGCGAAGAGAAGGTGCATCAGTGTTTTCTGTTGCGGTAGATAGCTCCCTGGTGGGGTGGGAGCACCACCTTTGAGGGCACAGCTTTGCCGTGAGCGGCTTCTAATCCGGCTGGAACAGGAATGTTGCCGGAGGGGTGGTCTGAAATATTTACTGCCGCCCACCCTTTAGAGAATCGACGGACGAGCGCACCATTTTTCTCCTGGTACTTCCCCTCAGGTTTGCCCAAGTCCCAGGCGAGTTCCTGCACCCACGGTGTGCTGTTGTGGGCATCGTGTGCGGTGCCTGCGAGCGCCGTCCACTCCCCCGCGCCCCACACCCAGAACGCAGCTAATGCGGCTCGAAAATTGGGGTGGCGGTTGGTACCGTCGGTGGACGCGCGCAGGAGGGTGAGCCGCGGCTGTTTCAGGCGGGTTCCATCCGCTTGCACAAGCTTGACCGGGGCATGAGTTTTCATCATCTGATGCGCCTGTGCCATGGTGGAGGCGACGTCGAGAAATTCCTCAGCGCCCCAGCCCATAAAGACTTCTTCAAAGCCCCCACCGAAGGCGCTGTGGCGCTCCCATTTACCGGGGTCGCAGCGTGCTTCCGCGATATTGGGTACCAGGATCTTGCCCTGCCGGTTGAGTGCTTTGCCGGCGTCCCGAATCAGCCGATCCAGCCCGCGGTGGAAGGTACGGAGCTGCCGCGCTCCGCGAATGGGAAGGTTCAGCCCGTAGTAGTCGCCAAAGAAGTCGTTATCTGCCATGACGCCGTCAAAGGGCGAATCCGCGAGCTCAGCGCTCACGTTTGCTACCCACTGCTTGCGGTAGGCGGGGTTCCACACGTTCATTTGGAAGTGCCCCGGGTAGCCATCCCATTCGATAAGCTGGCCATCCTTGCGCCGCGCAAACCAGCTCTGACCAGCACGTTCTTGTTCCTGCGCCTCGGCGAATGAGACACCCGATGTAAACGGTGCCTGCCCCTCATACTCGCGAGTTGATGAGAGACATTTGTAGCACAGCACCGTTATGTTCGGGTTGAGCTCTTTCAGACGACGCGCGGCGTCCACCTCGCGCGGTTGCAGAATCGCCACCGAGTAGTGTTCGGCAGCGAACTTCACCTGCGTATCTGTGATTTCTTCTCCTCCGTAGCGAACCCACAACCCATTGCTCCTACGCTGGTTTGGCAAAATACTCCCTACTGAGACGAAAGGTCGAACAGAACGGGGCTGGTGCGCTCTTTATCAATCCGCCGAGGTTTCTTATGCTCTCGCTGACCTTGGGGAACGAAAGTGTCTGATAGTTGCTCGTTCTCACCGGCTAGCGTAGGCAGGAGAGGCTCAGAAGGAACACTCTTCACCGATTCAATGGTCATTCCCTGCTGCTCAGGTTTAAGTTCCAGACCACCGAGTTCGCGGTAAATAAAGTTATAGCGATCCATCACATCGTGAAGTTGGAAGAACTTAATGACGCGCTCACGAGCGTTGATGCAGAGCTCCTCATAGAATGCAGGGCTATCCATCACCTGCTTGAGAGCAAGCGCAAACCCCTCAGGGTCCCCCGCCTGGGTCAAGATTCCGCAGCGTTCCACCATATCGCCGTCGTCGGTAATGAGAGTGTCATCGAGGAGCTGGGACATGCCGCCGACGTCCGAGCCGATGACGGGGATGGACGCGCTCATCGCCTCCAGCGCCACAACCGGCTGACCTTCGTTGTAAGAGGGCATGACGAGGACGTCGAATTCGCCCAATTTTTCGCGCACATTCACCGTGCCGTGGAAGGTGAAGTAATCTTCTAGGCCCTTCGCCGCGATGGCTTCGCGGCACTGGTCGTAGTACCAGGGCACATGCTGGGTAGGTCCTAAGCAGTCGATGTGCAGCGAATACCCTTCTTCTTTGAGTAGATCTACCGTGTCGATGAGGTCTAGCAACCCCTTAATCGGTACCACGCGAGCAATGAAGACAAACTTCCAGTGGTGATTTTTACCTTGTAGTTCAATTTTTTCGCGGGCGGTTCGACGCATGGCGTAGGCTTCGTTCACATCCGAAATCAGCATTCCATTAGGCAAAATAACAGAGCGTTCTTCGATGCCATCTAGACCCTTCGCTTCTTCAATCGCTTTGGGGTAGAGGTAAGTGATTTTTTCGGCGCTGGGGTAGCAGAAGCGTCCTATCTGAATCCACCAAATCATCCACGCACGCTGTTCTTCGGTGACATCAAAAACATCCGGATCGCCCACCTGCACGGGGTAAGACATATTGCGATCGAGCAGAGTATTGATGGTGTCGCGGATGTAAAGATTATGTTCAGTTAGCAAGAACGAACCACCGTTATCGCGGGCCGCAGCAGCACTAATGAGCGAAGCGTAACCGGTGGTGTGTGCATGGTAGACGCGCGCATAGGGCATGCGCTCGTGCAAGAGGGCATACGCTAGCGAGAAGAAAGTGCGCAGCAACCAAAACGCATCAGAGAAGCTCATAGTCCCCACCGACATGCGACTGAAAAACACCTGCATGAACTCTTTAGTTCCAAGAAGAGCCCAACCGGGGAACTGCCGGCTCTTCTCCGAGAACATACGGTCATAGACCTCCCAGAGTGGGTTCGTATCGGCGTCATTGACCAGCGCCAGCAACGCATCAATAATCGTATGCGACTCCGCCGTACGCTGTCGCGCGTTGAGCTTAAGGTCCTTCGTCGAGTAGGCGAACCCATCCTTATGCTCCTCCAAGCTGATAAAGATAGTCTTCACCCAGCGCACGTTCTCAGGCACACCGTAGAGGTCTTCAGAGGGAGAATTTTTGTTCCAGGCAATGTGGATAATTCCAAAAGAAATATCTGGATTGGTCGTCACGATATCGTGCACCACCGCCGATACCCCGCCCTTCAAAAACGGGTAGGTGGATTCCATGACGATAGCGACGTCGACGTCCTCATACTGAGGATCCGAATAGTGTTCGTTAATTTCAGGGGTGCGAAGTTCTTTGTAAACGGTGGTTGCAGTCAAAGGACTACCTCTTTCAGCGAGTGTTTGTGTTGTTGATAAACGCCCATCCCCAGGCGTTCAGGGGGTTTTACCAGGCCATAGCGTGGCGCCAGAAAAGGTCATATGCAGGTGCTTTCCAGATGCGGCGAAAGGCAACATAAGAAACCATCATCAGAACAACTTCCCCCACCATGATGATGAAGTAACCGCCAGTATGCGGCACTAGACCAAAGGCGATAATGCACAGCAACAGGTGGGCTAAACCAATCATCTGCGGTATCGTATGCGAGCCGAGGTAGTCCACCTGATAGCTGTAAATAGTGACGGCAAGGAACAACCAGGACGAGACGATGACGGCAAGCGCCAGCGCAAAAGATTCGTGAACAAAGATGAACATCAAGAGCGCAACGATTGCCGAACTGACAGCGGCGACCATCAGCGTACGGCGGGTGGAATCAACCACGCGAGTTTCAACCTTGGCAGAATAACTCTGCACCTGGCGGTAGCCCTTGGACTGGATGGTCTCACGCAGACGAGCCACCGCCCGATCAACCTTAGTTGCCTCTGCCGCAAAGAAATAGTTGTAGGCGATAACTGCCGGAACCAGACCCATGTAAACGGCGACGACATCCATGTGCCCGTCCTGAACAATGAACAGCACATACTTATCTGCCCAGAGGACGGTTCCTAGCAAGAAACCGCGCAACATTTCTTTAGCGATATCTGAATAGTTCAGACTCTTGAAAGCGGTGAGATAGCGCAGATGCCGGCGGAGAACGAAAAGCATCACCAACATGCCCATCAGCGGAGGCAGGAACCACACGGTAGGGAACAAAAGCAATGCCAGCGCGTAAGCCAGCCAAGCAAAAGCCCAGGTATTGCGGTTAGTGGTCGGAAGGTTAGCAATAACCAAAAGCTGCCCGAATGCCATATTCAAAAATCCCAAGAGCAGGAAGGCAAATAGGGCGGCGAAATCCCAGTTCAGGGCAAAGTAGAAAGGTGCGGCAAAGACCAGCAACACCGGTAAAACCGCTACGCAGGTACTGAGCCAATACTCGGCAAACCGGCGCATGCAGGCGTCCATTTCGCGGTCTGCGAGCAAATCTCCCATAGACCGGTAGATGGGCAAGCAGATGCTCTGCGACATCCACGGCACCGTAATGGAAACAGCAAGAATGATTTCGGTGAGCTGCGTGCGCCCTACCGTTACCTCAGAAATCCGCGGGGTGACCAGCGGGAATATAGTGGTTAGAAGAATTACCGGGGAGAGATACAGAAGAAACTGATAAAGGAATTTTGTTCGTTTGAACCGAAATTTTGACCTTTTGGTGTTGCTAATTAGCGCGGTTGACAAAGCTGCGACCTTTTCAAGGGGAGTGCGAGATGTAGATAGATAGTTATTTAAAGGTAACCCTGCGCCCTTGAACAGTGAGTGAACTTCGGGTAGTATTCACACAACTTCCACTATAGTGGGGACAGAAATTACTCTTTTCGGGAGTACTTCCGCTTATCAACCCACAGTTTATGACGCAGAGTGAGTCATCTTTTGTAATATGACGCTCCCCTTGGGAAGTAATTTTTGGTGGGGCACCAAACGAATTGAGGTACTCCTTTGAACGAGTACCTCATACCAAATACCAGAAAGACGTGCCAGATACCGCCTCCACGCGGTACCTCATTTACTTCTCTGGTATCTCAGCCTCCGCACCTACTTAAAAAGAAAAAGCCCCAGCTAAAGCTGAGGCTTAAAAAGAAATCCACTTGCATGTTAGAAGCCCATGCAAGTGGATTTGTGGCTCCGACCGGCGTCGATCCGGTGACCTCACGATTTTCAGTCGTGCGCTCTACCAACTGAGCTACAGAGCCAGGCATACCCTTAGATATGCCACAACCGCGCTTCTTCTAAAAGAAACACGGTCGGAGCGACCCCGACGGGACTTGAACCCGCGACCTCCGGCGTGACAGGCCGGCGCGCTAACCAACTGCGCTACGGGGCCATCGTTGAAATCAACCAAAGTTTCAATCAACTAGGCCGTAAATCCGAAGATTTACAGTACCCCCAACGGGATTTGAACCCGTGTTACCGCCGTGAAAGGGCGGCGTCCTAGGCCGCTAGACGATAGGGGCTAGGTAGATGAACCGGCTTGATTTCTCTTGCCCGTCCTTCGAACCTCAACTAGCTTACGACAGTTTTTTTTAACGCGCAAACCGAAAGTTCATCCACCCGCCATTTTCAGCTCAAAATCTTGTAACGTGGAACACGAAACAAGTCATTTATCCGCCAATAAATCGACTAAAAACCGCGGAATATCAAGGAGAAAACCCGCTCGCAAAAAACTTCAAAAAAATTTCAACTTTTTCTTCAGAGACGGCAAGAGAGCTACGCCGGGACCGCAATCCATCAAAAATAGACAACAACCCGGCGCAACTCCCCTGCCCAACTATTCAATTATTTTTCCGAAACCGGTTGAACTCGAAACATAGGCTAGCGCTGTCCAATTCGGTTAGCTCTTACGGCTATGCAAGCTCCGCCGATTCCAACAGATTTTTACTTCCTCGCGCGCTCGGAAAATCTGCTTCCATCTCGCGCGCTCGCTCCCGCTAACCTCATCCCCAACTAATCTCAGCGGTGGGAGCCTCATCCGCACGCTCATCGTCCAACTCAGGCACAATCATCACCGGCACCTCCGCATTATGCAAAACACCCTGCGACGTCGAGCCCAGCAGCATACCCGCCACACCACCACGGCCGCGAGTACCCACTACCAACAAACTCGAATCCTTACCAGCTTCCAACAACACCTGAACAGGCGAGCCGTCAATCAACTTAAACTCAATCTCCAGCTCCGGATAATAACCGCGAACCCAGTGCGCAGCCTTACGCTGCAAATCAGCAATCTCCTTATACATTGCTTCAAAATCAACCGCAGCAGGCACCCAATTCAACGCACCCGTATAAGGAGCCAATGCATTCACCAAAGTCAGCTTTACGCCACGACGATCAGCCTCCTCCGCGGCCTTCAAAATCGCAACGCGTGCCTGATCCGAACCATCAGAACCCACCACAATCGTCTTACTGTGGTTCAACAGCGTACGATCCTTATCAATCTTGTCCCCGTAAGACATAGGAACCGCCACTGTAGGACAGTGAGAGTGAGCGGGCAACGACGTAGAAACCGTACCCAGCAAGCGTCCCAAGAACCCGCCATGCGAACGCGAACCAACAACCATCAATTCAGCACGCTTAGAAAGCTCCAAAAGGACGCCGGTAGCATCCCCCGTTTCCACCGTGGCACGCAGCTCAACATCAGTCTCACCGACACGAGAAATAGCTTCGTCAAGAATCTGCGCCACGCCGTCGCGCAACGCTTCTTCATCCACTACCGAATACCCCGCGTCAAAACCTGTACCCGTGAAAACCGGAAGCGAATAAGCGGTCACTAGACGAACAGGAACATCACGGCGTTTAGCCTCGTGAACCGCCCAGATGAGCGCCCCATACGACTGCTCGGAACCATCAATGCCCACAATAATTTCGCCTGAAATTTTAGTGAGATCTACCCCGGTATCGCGAGCGGCAACAGCCTGGGTACCGAATGATTTGTGCTGTGATGAGTTCTCGGTCATGGAATTCTCCTCGCCTAGTTTCGGTTATTCCAGCTCTGATCTTTTGCTCAAAATTCAAGAGCCGGTCCTTCCTCCATTCTAGAATGGCTCACCTCACAGTGGTACCTTGTTTCGCCACTATGACCTGGGATTTCTTTGAGAGATGAATAGATAAACGACGTCACCCCCTCCTCTTTGAGAGAAGGGGGCGACTTTGAGAGAAGGGGGCGACTTTGAGAGAAGGGGGCGACGTCGTTATAGTGCGGTGTTTACTACAATTTTTTGAGGGTCATTTAGAAAGCTGTGAAATTGCCAGCGCTCTCCCCGTTAGCTCCAAAATTAGCCTGAATAGTGCCGGCTGAAGTCTGCAAAACGGAAGAACCATCGGCAGCAGTGACTACCTCACCTGTCGGGAACCCTAGGGTTTCAGCCCCGCCATTGTTGAGGAAATACTGACCAGCTGCGGTATCCGCATCTACAAAGTGAGCGCCCGTCTGAGGTGACCAGAAGTAAACCACTCGCCCCTGGTCAGCGTAGGAGAAGCTCTGTTGGACGCCGTCCGCTACAGGAATTTCGTTAGTGGTGGGTTGAAGCTGATTCACAGGAGCCACTCCTCGGGCAGGCTGTGAATCTTCATTGACCCACGCCTGATAGATAGCGCCCTGTACCTGATGTGCACCCATCAGCTCATTCCAAAACAAAGCGCCGCTTTGGAAAAGCTGATGGCATTCGAGGTAACCAGAAGTTGCTAGGCCATCGCCTGAGACCCCGCACAGCTGAGTGGTGAGCGGATCACCAAAGGTAGGGGGCACATCGCCAGCAGGTTGTAAGGAACCGGCGGGAGAATCAACCGGCGCCTCCGGGGCTGCCTGAGCAGGAGCTACTAGACCGAATCCCAGTAAAGTAGCCACACCAGCAACAGCACCGGCACGTTGTGCAAAACGGGTTGAAGTGAACATTTTTCCTCCTCGCCTAAGCGGCTGTGAACTTGTCTATATTTCAACCACATCATGTTTTGAGAAATAACTCCACCTTTTTAGACGAGAACCCATTATTGTTGTACAACCGTAATGAAGAACCTCAAAATCTTTATAAAATCGTGACTTTAACTCCCTCAAAGTTATAGAAACTACACCGGACTCAGAGTTTTCTTTTCAGGAAATATTCGGGTAGTTTCTAGCACACAGTGAGAAAATAGACTCACCATCAACGCACTATAGGGAGTAGCAATGACGCATCTGAAGAAATCAGAAGATACTGCAGAAGCATCGCAGCACGCATGGAAAACCTGGGGTAACCGGCATATTTCCACGCCCTCCCGCGTCTTTAAACCTCGCACGCTTTCTGACCTTCAAAAATTCGTTGCTTACTGCGCCTCGACCGATCAGCGTTTCAAGGTGGTGGGTGCCTCCAAGAGTTCCTCTGCCATCGCTCAACCCACTGAAACGATGATGAGCCTGGAATATCTGACAGGAGTAGTGGATGTCGATACAGATCAATCCACAGCCACATTCCTTGCTGGCACCACGGTACGCGACGCCAACCGAATCCTGCTGAGCTACAACCTTGCCTTTGAAAACCTGGGACGCCTTGACCAGCAGACTCTTGCAGGAGCGGTCTCCACCGGAACCCACGGTACGGGGCTAGGGTTTGGCGGGTTCTCCACACAAGTGACCAGTCTGAAGCTGATTACCGCAACCGGTGATTTACTCGAATGCTCTGAAACCTCCCACCCCGAAATTTTCCGTGCCTCCCTGGTGGGGCTTGGCGCACTGGGCGTGCTGGTATCGCTGACCTTCCGCGTAGTCCCACTCTTTCGGCTTCATGCTTCTGAACGCGGGCGACACTACTCCGATATCGTCCCTGTGTTTGAAGACCGCTCGCGCGGGGCAGACCACTATGAATTTTCCTGGTTCCCGGGATCAAAAGAGGTGCGTACGCGCCGTCTGACCCGCCTGCCTCTACTAACAGAGGGATACATGGCTCCCCATGCCCGTCTTTCTCAGGCGCGACGCCACGGGGGTGACTACGTACTCAATAACGGCGTTTTTGAAATCATGAACATAGTGGGAGCAACTCTTCCCCCTAGTCAGGGCATGCTGAACAAGGTATCGAACTGGGGTAAGGGCAACCGCCGCTACGCCGATTTGGCTCCTTCCGTTTTTGGGCAGAACCGCACTGTGCACCAGAACAACATGGAATACGCCTTCGATATTGCAGAATTTCAGGCAGTGATGAAGGACGTGCGCGCCCACCTAAGCGAAGAAAAAATCCAGACGGGATTCCCGCTCGTGGTGCGAACATCTGCAGCAGATGATATTCCACTATCCCCCGCTTTTGGGCGAGAGACAGTCTACATTTCGGCGCGTGAGTATTGGCGTCGGCCCTTTGAAGAATATTTTGAGGGGCTGGAAAAAATTTTCATGCATCATGGGGGACGCCCTCATTGGGGGCAGATTCATACGCAGGACGCCGCGCAGTTGCGCAAGCTCTACCCGGAATTTGAGACATTTACGGCGCTGCGCCAGGAGATGGACCCGCAGGGAATCTTCTTGAACCCCTACTTGGAGAAAGTGCTGATTGGCTAACGAAATAGGGCCTGGAATGTTGCCCCGACGTCCGAGTTAAAACGACGACACTCCCACCTGCCCACTTCATCACCCGGGAGCGGAAGTTAGCTGCGGCGACTTGCGAGTTTTAACGCTTTTAGCCCGCCCTGTGTTTTCGAAAACCATAGCGTTCTCAAAAACAATCGGGCGGGCTAAAAGCATTAATGTTTGAGCTGGAACGGTAGTTGACTTTCGCTCCTCTCTCTTAACGTCCGCGCGAGATACGTACCATTTCGTCGCGGTCTGTCACCTTCACGCGCTTACGCGGCTGACCTAAGGCGTCCAGCGCTGCTTCGCCCAGAGACTTCTCGTGGGCGTCGAGTGCGTGCCAGCCTTCCCAGGTGGTGTATTCGATGCCTTTAGAGTCGAGGAATTCGTTGAATTTCTCGGGTGCCGGTTCGTTGGCGGTGTAGAGATTTTCGCGGTCTTCGAGCAGGTGGGTGACCGTTTCGAGGGCGTCAGACTTAGTGGAACCGATGAGACCAACGGGACCGCGCTTAATCCATCCGGTGGCGTAGAGCCCGGGTACGGCTTCGCCGTCGTTATCGGTCACGCGACCTTCGACATTGGTGATGACGCCGCGGTTGGGGTCGAAACCAACATCGGGCAGTTCAGAGCCGAAGTAGCCGATGGCGCGGTAGACAGCCTGCATGGGGTATTCGATGAATTCGCCGGTGCCGTTGATGCCGCCATTGCCGTCGAGTTCATTGCGTTCCATCTTGAGGCCGGTGACCTTGCCGTCTTCACCGAGAATCTCTGCCGGTGACTGCAAGAAGTGCAGGTGCAGGCGACGGGATGCGGTGCCGGGGTTTTCTTTTTGGTCTTCGAGCCAGCCGCGCAGCACCTTGATCATGACCTTAATTTGGGCGTTGTTCTCCATGGCCTCTTCGGAGGCGGCGTCGAACTGGAAGTCCTCTTCGTAGAGCACGATGTCAACGTCGCGGGAGTGCGCCAACTCGCGCAGCTCAAGCGGGGTGAACTTAATTTGAGCGGGGCCGCGGCGTCCGAAGATGTGAACATCGGTGACCGGCGATGCCTTAAGACCTTCATAGACGTGGTCTGGAATCTCGGTAACCAGCAGGTCATCGGCGTGCTTGGAAAGTACACGCGCGACATCGAGTGCTACGTTGCCGTTGCCAAGTACCGCAATTTCTTTAGCATTAAGGGGCCATTCGCGGGGGTAGTCGGGGTGGGCATCGTACCAGGAGACGAAGTCGGAAGCGCCATAGG